>CBFCXS010000095.1:0-3463 GCA_965602085.1 Candidatus Woesearchaeota archaeon | reverse complement strand
AAAGTTCTACTATTACAGATATGAGACAAACTATTAGTGGCAATGTTTATGGTTTAGACTATGTTGTTCCTGGAGTTACTGAGTTAGGAATTACTGATCCTGGTTTGAGTGTTTATAAAATTGGGTTGGATGTGAATAGAGAGTTGGAAGATATAGGCATAATTATTTCTGAGGGTAAAACTACTTTTGTCAGGAAACCTTCTGGAAGAGTTTACAGATATGTAGATATAAGAAAAAATAACTTACCAGATTCTGCTGTAAATAAAATTATATTTTACTTTAAAGTTCAGAAGGGTTTTGGTGATAATATTAATTTGATGCATTATGCTTCAAGCTGGAGAGCTTTGGCTACTGAGAAAATTTCTGAAGACGAATACTATGAGTATTACAAAGCTGAGAGTCCTAGTTTGAGTGTGTTTGCTATAGTTGCTGTTGATGAGAAAAAAAGTTTTGTTAAAATGTTCACACCTAGTTTAGTTGGTGATGAAGTTACTGGATTTTCTGTTAAGTTAAAAGAGTATGCAGGTGTGTCTGTTTTTAGTTTGGTTGGTTTATTTTCTGTTGTTTTACTATTGATTGTTAAAAGTAGATTGAAGAAAAAGATTTCAAAGAGAAAGAGGGTTAAGAGATGAAAGAAAAAGTTATATTACAGGAAAAAGAAAATTTATCTTCTGTAGGCTTTGTCATGATGGGTGAAGGTAAGGAAAGTAACAATTCTTTTATCAAAGTTAATTTCAAATTTAAGGACAAAACTTTTGAGGATATGAACTCTTCTTTCTCCAGCAAGGTCATATTTCAAGGGTTTATAGTGGGGTGGGTTGAAAACAATTTCATTCATTTTTCTTCGAAGGATTTTTCTCAAAATAGGGTTACTTTTGCAAGCCTTATCAATAGCTTTTTGACAAGAAGGCATGACTTCCATACTATAACTCATTTTATTGATTCAAAGAATTCATCTACAGAATTGAACTTAATTGGAGTTTCTTTCTTTGCCTTTTTTAATTCTTTAATAAATTCCTCTCTTAAAGGTAGCCAGTCTACAGGGTACCAATCTATAGAATCACAAAATTCTTGGTCTTCATCTGATAAAGTTCCAGTTTGTATGAATCTTTCAAATATTTCTTTTTGTAATATTTCTTCTTTTGATATTTCAGATAAGTTTACCCAAGCTAATTCCTCACATTCCATTTTTATCGGCTTTGGTAAAGGTATGGTTATGTTAGACATTTTATTACCTCCTTATACTTTTATTTCACCTGCACGAACCATTTCTTGGAATTTATGTAATTGTTTAATTCTTAATATTAACCTATCTCTTAGGTATGCAGACCAATTTATATGTGGCATTTTATCCATTCGTTTCTTTAACCAATCTGGTATTGAAACTGTTAAAGTTGCCATTTCCTCTTTTGGTTTTTTAATCATATTATTACCTCCTGCACAAAATATTGTGAATACACAGATATATAAAAGTTTTGGTGGTGAAGAATGAGAGAATTAAAAGAATCTGAAACACTGGAATTGAAAAAATCAACATCAGGATTAAAGGAGGCTATAATTTCAATAACTGCAATTCTTAATAAACATCAGAAGGGTGAAATTTATTTTGGAATTAAAAATAATGGCAAAATTATAGGACAAATAATAAATGAAAAAACAATAAGGGATATTTCAAAATCAATTTCTGATAATATTGAACCAAAAATATTTCCTAAGATTAGCGAATCTATTTTAGAGAACAAAAAATGTATTCATATTGAATTCTTTGGAAGTGCTGTTCCATATTATGCTTATGGTCGTGCATATATGCGAGTAGGAGATGAATGTAAGAAGCTTAGTGCTAAAGAGTTGGAGCATCTAATTTTAAAGAAGAATAAAGATAAACTTATGTGGGATAAAGAAATTTGTAAAAAAGCTAAACTTACAGATATTAGCGCTAAAAGATTAAAATGGTTTTTAAAAGAGTCAGGGAAAAAATATAGTTCTCTTAAAAGTTCTCTTGATAAATTGGGATTGATTAAAGATGGAGAATTGCTTAATCCTGCGATGATACTCTTTGGTAAAAATCCTATAAAGTTTTTCCCTAATGCAAAGTTAAGGTGTGCTGTTTTTGGAACAGAAGATACTAATGTTTCAATTGATATGAAGGAATTTGAAGGTAATTTATTTGATTTGATTGAAAAGGCAGAAGAATATTTTTTACAACATATTAATATTGGAATGAGAATTGAAGGATTAAAAAGAATTGATGTCCCTGAAATTAATAAAGAAGCTTTTCGTGAGGCAGTCATTAATGCTTTTTGTCATAGAAATTATTGGAGTTTAGATAGTGTTCATCTTGCTATTTTTAAAGATAGAGTTGAGGTTAGAAGTCCAGGGTTATTGTGTGGAGACTTGACAATAGAGAAGATTAGAAAAGAAGAAGTTTCTGAGAGGAGAAATGAACTAATTGCAGATTTATTTCACGAAGTTCATTTTGTAGAGAAGTGGGGAAAGGGTATTGGAAAAATTTTGAAGTTAGAGCCGAAAACAGAATTTAGAGAGCTGGGCAGAAAGTTTTACAGTGTTTTTAAGAGAAAGAGGGTGAAAACTGATGGAGTAAGTGGCGAAAAAAAGTTCGGTGAAAAGTTCGGTGAAAAGTTCGGTGAAAATCAAAAGAAAATACTTGTTTTGATTAGTAAAGATAAATTTATTACTATTCCAAAAATTGCTGAAAAATTAAATTTGACTACAAGAGCTATTGAAAAAAATATTGCCAAATTAAAAAAGAAAGGTTTGTTGATGAGAGTTGGTCCTGATAAAGGTGGATATTGGGAGATTATTAGAAAATGAGAAAAATAAGTAAGAGACCTCTCAAACCTACTAACTGCCTTAAAGACAGGATTCGTCAAGGTCTATTCCTTTATGGGTTTAAAATAGAGGCACAAATATTTAAACCTTTCATTGCTGAAAGCAACTGCTCACCAGATATAAAATCTGATGATTTTGGTGGGAAACAATGAAGTTTAAAAATATAGTATTGGTGTTGTTTGGAATTTTCTTGTTAGTTGGGTTGTTTATTTATATTGAGCCTGCAATAACTGGTTTATTTGTCCAGGATAGGTTTTTGATATCTGATGTTAAGGTTTCTGCTGATTCTTTTGATCAAGAAGTTAAAGTTGAGCAGTTTGATGATTATTTGATTGAATTAGATGATGCACTTTATTATTTTACTGTTGATGTTGATGATGAGGTTTCTGTAAATTATTTATTAATTGAATTTATGGTTGATAACTCTCAAATTTCTGATGGTGTTGGTTTATATTATTTTGATGATTCTTGGGTTGAGTTGGATGTTGAATTTGTTAAAGAGGATGGGAGATATAATTATTATGAAGGTAAAGGTTTTGAATTTGGTTTGTTTGCTGTTGGTGTGAAAGGTGAAGATAAAGTTGCTAAGAATGATTTATTATTATTTGGTTTG
>CBFCXS010000094.1:0-3470 GCA_965602085.1 Candidatus Woesearchaeota archaeon | reverse complement strand
GAGTGTAGTGGTAGTAGAAGTAGGAGACATAAAGGAATTTGATAATATCAAAATTAAGGTTATAAAAGCAGTTCATGGTCTTCTTACAAAAGCGGATCCAACAAAATTACCCAAGATTAATAATGGATTCATAATTGATGATGGTAAATTGAGAGTCTATCATTGTGGTGATACTTTATATTTTGAGAATAGTATAGAAGCAGATATTGTTTTAGTTCCGATATGCAACCACGAAGTTGTTATGGGTCCAGAAGAAGCAGTAAAATTTTGTAAAAATATAAGTCCAAAATTAGTAATTCCTATTCATTATGATTGTCCTAAACATCCAATGGGCACAGAAAAATTTGAAGAGGAAATTAAGAAAACAAATCTAAAGTATAAGATCCTAAAAAATAAAGAATCAATTGAGGTGGAAGATGGAAATTAAAAAGAAATGCTGGCCTGATTTATTTCAGAAAATATTAGATGGAAAGAAAAATGCTGATGTTAGGTTGGCAGATTTTGAGATTAATGAAGGGGATGTTTTAATTTTTGAAGAGTATAATCCTGAGAAAAAAGAATATACTGGAAGAAAGATTGAGAAGAAAGTTAAAAATTTAAATAAAGTTAATTTTGCTGAATTTAATTCAGTGGAAGATATAAAGAAATTTGGGCATTGGGTGATTGAGTTAGAAAATGTACAATAAAAAAATAATGAAGTTGTTTAAGGAACAGAAGAATGCAGGTAAATTGAAGAATCCTGATGGTATTGGTGAAGTAATTAATGAAACCTGCGGAGATTCTATGAGAGTTTATATTAAAGTGAAAAATAATAAAATTTCTGATATTAAAATTGAAACTATGGGTTGCGTAGCTGCAATTGCTAGTTCTGAGGCTTTGGCTGAATTAGCTAAAGGTAAAAGTTTAAAAGATGCTTTGAAGATTACTAAAGAAGATATAATTAAGTTTTTAGGCGGGGATATTCCTGCACCTAAGATACATTGTAGTTTGTTAGCACAGAGTGCTTTGAAGAAAGCTATAGGGGATTATAATGGTAAGATATAAACAATTATGTTCCAGATGTAAAAAGAATTATGTTGTAGTTGGAAGAAGAGAGAGGTATGCTTTGTGTTATGACTGCCAGAAAAGACTTTTGAAAGGTAAGATTAAAAGTGCTAAGATGAAGAAATTGTTTGATATTCCTGAGGAATATTATAAAGAAAATTTATTTTTACGTAATATTAAGATTTATTATTTGAAATTTGGTGAGTTGAGTGAGAAGCAGGTTGCTGCTTTTAAGAAAGTTGTTAAGGATTTGAAAAATGGATGAAAAAAGAACCCTTGAAGATATGACAAATGGTATTTTAGTTGCTTTAGCAGGTACAGGTGGATTTATGTATGCATGTAATTTAAGTGAGAGACTGGGTTTTGATGTTTATGGTATGATGGATGAAATTAATGATTATGCTTTACCTGCAGTTATAGGGGGTTTAGTTGTTTATACACTCTCTAGTTTACAAGAAAGAGCTGATAAGGTGGCCAAAAAAAGAGTAGATAAGAAATCTAAAGGTTTAAAAAGGGCAATATAGTGCTTTAATCTATTATTTAAGTATATTTAGGAGGACATTATGGAAGGAACTGTAAAGTGGTTTAACAGATCAAAAGGATATGGGTTTATCCAAGGCGAAGATGGAGAAGAGTACTTTGTACACAATTCAGCTTTAGCTCAAGGAACTTTTATTAGAGATAATGATCGTGTATCTTTTGAACCTGGTGAGTCTGAGAGAGGAAAACAAGCAACTAATGTTGTTTTACTTCAAAAAGGCAGCGAGATTAGCGAAGAAAAATCTGAAGAAGAACCTCAAGAAGAACAACCTGAAGAAGAAGTTAAAGAAGAATAATTAAGTTTTCTGAAATTTAATTTTTGTTTTTTTTATTTTTGTTAGACTGAAGTCTTTGGATTATTTTGCACTTTTGACAGATTAAATCTATTTGTGAGCAAGGCTCACCACAAACCTTACAATGTTTGATTTTTACCTTAGAATAGTTTGCTTTGAGTAAGGGTAGTATTTCCATAAATGATTTTATTATACCATGTTTTGTTCCTGGGTATTTTTTGTCAAATGTGTCTAATACTTTTCTTATTTCATTTCTGTATGCTCCACATCTGAATGGACATATTTTTTTACCTGGAGCGATGTGGTTTATTTTGGAAAAAGTTAGTACTTCTTGTTCTGTTAGGAAGTATAATGGTTTAATTCTTCTAATAAATCCTGGATCATCTCTTACTCCTGTTAAAGGTCCTAATCTTGCTGAAAGTTGTGGGTTTGCTTTGAATTGATTCATTATAATATTTTGTGCTTCATCATCTAGGTTGTGTCCTGTTGCTAGTTTTGTAGCTTTGAGTTCTCTTGCTTTTTGGTTAATTAGAGATCTTCTTATTGCTCCGCATGTTGCACAAGGTATTCCCTTTAGTTTTTCTGCTATATCAAATAAAGTGAATTTTAGTTCTTTTTTGTAGGTTACTTTGTGTAGCTTTATTTTTAATTTTTTACAGAGTTTTTCTGCTGCTTTTATTTCGTCTTTTCTTGAGCCTTCATCTATGATTAAAGCTTCTAATTTCATTCTTCTTTGTGTTAGTAGTTTATGTAAGAGATATGTTAAAGATAAGGAGTCTTTTCCCCCTGAAAGTGCTACTAGAACTTTGTCTGTTTTTTTGATTAGATTGTGCATTCTAATTGTTCTTCTAACTTTTCTTTCGAAGTATCTGTTGAAGTGGGATTTACAAAGAGAGATGTTGCTGTTTGGTAAGGTTATTATTGGGTTTGATTTACAGTTTTTACAGTTCATTGTTCTATTTTACTATGATAATATTTATAAATGATTTGTTTAAAATAAGAGGGATGGAAATAGAAGAAATTGAAGAGATTTTAAGTCATTCTGGTAATAGTTATCTAAGAATATCTGTTTTTTGTGGTATTACTACATGGCGTGATAGAAATGCTAAAAGAATAAGGATTAACTATCCTAAATTAAAATTTGGTATGAAACAAGTTACATTAGATGCAAAATTAAGAAAAGGGTTTTCTTTTTTTCCTTGGAGATATAAATTTGAAACTAAAAATGGATATAAATTTTTACTAGATTCAGAGGAGATAGAAAGCTGTAGAGTTCTTGGTCGTTGTGAATATCCTAGAGATTATTAAGGTTTTTATTCTGCACCTAAGGCTCTTAATTTAACTATTTGATACATACCTAACCACTCTCCTACACTGTCTTTTTTAAGTTCATAAAAGCGAAATTTATAATAACCATTGGCATATGCTCTTTGTATTTTCCCATTATATAAATTTTTTTGTGAACGTGGATAATATTGGAAGGTTGCTAGTTCTATTAATGCTATAAGTCCTACTAATGTAGCTAACCCAAACTTCATTCTTGGTTTTTCTCTTTTTCTTAATCTATTAATTTCTTCAATAGTTAAATTTCCT
>CBFCXS010000093.1:0-3488 GCA_965602085.1 Candidatus Woesearchaeota archaeon | reverse complement strand
TAATGAGCCTTGCCATATAAATTAAAGATAAACATAGTTTATATATTTAACTAACCCTTAAATTTAAGGGTAGAAATGTTTATAAAGTAAATATATTTAATAAAATACATGATAGGAAATGAAATAATAAGGAAACTTGAATATTATAAAGAAGGTGAGAAGGCAGTTCATATTAGGATTAATTCTGAAAGGTTTTATAATGGTAAAATTTTACTACTTGACTTAGATAAAAATTTATTAGTTCTTATTGATTTTAAAATTGGTGAAGTTCCTATCTTATTTGAAGAAATTGATAGGATTGAACCATTCAAGGAGGTTGAAAGATGAATTGTGATAAATGTAAAAAAGATTTTGAAGAAAAAGACATACACGAACATCATCTTCATCCAAGGTTTATGGATAATAAAAAAGGAGATGGTATGAAAATATATTTATGTGAAAAGTGTCACAACATTCTACATCTTATTATCCCTTCAATAATCTGGAGATATGTTTCTTATAAAGATAAAGCTATTAATTCTGTTATTGAATTTACTAAGGGGTATGTTAAAGATGGCTGATATGTTTGCAGATAATTTAGTTAAGAAAGTTATCAGACAAATTACAGATAATAAAAATAATATTCCTAGTAATGAAATTGCCTGGAAATCTATGACTAGAAGAATGTTCCATCACCATTCAGCAGCACAAGTATTCCAATGGTGTTACGAATGTTTAGAAGAAGCAAGTGATGAATTCTGGTTTGAAAATAAGTATCCAAAGAACTTTTTTAATGAGGATTGGGAATACAAACCTAAAAAAAAAGGAAGTGTTATTAAAATAAACCCTCGAAGGAAACTTATTAAAGATAAATTAAAGATTATTCAGGTTGCAAAAGAATATGGTCTTGAGATTAAAGGAAATAAGACTAAATGCCCTTTCCACGAAGATAAAGATCCTTCATTAACTTTCTACCCTATAACAAATACTTTTCATTGTTTTGGATGTAAAAAATCTGGGGATGTAATTAAATTTGTAAAGAGGATGGAAAGTGATAAGTGAAAAACAAGCTGAAGAAAAATGTTTAGATAAAATAAAACTTAAAGAACCTGAAGAAATATTTAAACCTCAAGGTCAAGTCAAGTTTTATATAGAAGAACAACCAATATTTTATGATAGAAATGATTTGTGGTGGATTTGGGATAAAGAAAATTACAAGTGGAGTTTATCCAATGAAGTTGATATCTTGAATAGGATTGAAGAGATAAATGGAGAAGATATAATCACTCCTAAAAGAAGAACTCTTATATTAAACTCTTTAAAACAAGAGTGTAGGAAAACTATTCCTAAAGATATAGAAAAAACATGGATTCAATTTAAAGATGAAATATTTAATATAAAAACAGGTAAAAAATTTAAAGCTATCCCTGATTACTTTGTTACTAATCCAATTCCCTATAGACTACATGAAGAAGAAAAAGAATCAACTCCTGTTATGGATAAGATTTTTGAAGAATGGGTTGGAGAAGATCATGTAAAAACTCTTTATGAAATCATTGCTTATTGTTTACTTCCAGATTACCCCATTCATCGTTTGTTTTGTTTCTTAGGCCTTGGAATGAATGGTAAAAGCTGCTTTTTGAGATTGTTAAGGAAATTTATAGGTAGAGAAAACACAACCAGCACAGAACTAGATAGATTAACAAACTCAAGGTTTGAAGTTACTAGGTTACATAAAAAGCTAGTTGTATTAATGGGAGAAACTAACTTTACTGAAATGAAACAGACAGCAATAATAAAATCTTTAACAGGCCAGGATGAAGTTCCTTTTGAATATAAGAATAAAAATCCTTTTACAGATGTTAATTATGCTAAGTTAATTATAGCTACAAACAACTTACCAACTACCTTAGATAAAACCATTGGTTGGTATAGAAGATGGTGCATCATTGATTTTCCTAACCAGTTTTCTGAAGAAAAAGATATTTTAGATGATATTCCAGAAGAAGAATATGAATCTCTTGCTTTAAAATGTACAGCAATCTTACATGACTTATTAAAAAGCAGAAAGTTTCATGGAGAAGGTTCAATTGAAGAAAGAATGAAAAAGTATGAAGCAAAAAGTGATTTTCTACAGAAATTTATAGAAGATTTCATAATACAAGATGTTAATGGATATATTTCTTCTGCTGATTTTTATAAAAAGTTTAATTCTTGGTGTAAAGAAAATAGGCATAGAGAATTATCTGAAACAAGTTTAAGTCTTAAATTAAAATTAAAGGGATATGAAAATGAAAGGAAATATTGTACTTGGTTATTTGATGGAAAAGGTGGGCAGATGAGAATATGGTCAGGAATAAAATGGAAGGACTAGACGGGCTAGACGGGTTAGACAGGTAGTTTCGCTTACTATACACGCGTATAGAACTGAGTGAACATAGCTGTCTAACTTGTCTACCTGTCTAGTTAACACATAAAATATCATAAGGAGGTCAAAATGTTAAGAAGAAATTCAACAAGAATCAGTAAAAGGCAAGAAAAAATCTATAATATATGTGGAGAAATGGTATTAGTTTATTCTGTTATAGATAATGCTCCATTATGTGAAGATTGCGTTCCAATTAAGAAACAAAAGAAAATAATGGGAGAATCTGCAATGATTGATAAGATTTTAAGGAAATGAAAATACTAGAACTTTTTTCAGGTACAGAATCTTTTTCAAAGGCAGCCAGAGAAAGAGGGCATGAAACTTTCACTATAGATAATGATCCTCAATTTAATCCTGACCTTTGTAAAAATATACTGGATGTAACTCCTGAAGATATTCCTTTCAGGCCAGATATTATCTGGGCTAGTCCTCCATGTCAGAAGTTTTCAGTAGCTTCAGTATACAGACATTGGGAAAATGGAAAACCTAAACATAATGGAACTTATGAAAGTCTTTTGATTGTTGCTAAAACTATTTCTTTAATCCTTGCATTAAAACCTAAGTTCTGGATCATAGAAAATCCCAGAGGGATGTTAAGGAAGCAGCCAATGATGTTGAGTCTTAAAAGAGATACTGTGACTTATTGCCAGTATGGATTAGAATATCAAAAAGCTACAGATCTTTGGAATAATATAGATTCCTGGATACCTCGACCAATGTGTTCTCCTAAAAGTCCGTGTCATGTAAGAAGTCCTAGAGGTAGCCAGAAAGGTATTCAGGGTGTTGGAAAGAATAGCACCCGGGCAAACTTGATACATCCTGATTGGAACTATTCAGTGAGTAGAGCTGCAACTAAAAGAGCAATAGTCCCAAAAGAATTATGTTTAGAAATAATAAAAGTCTGCGAGGATAAAATGAATGAAAACCCAACCCTTAAATTTAAGGTATAGAAACATTTAAATAGTTAACATGGTTAATTATATTAATAAAATGGTAAAAGAAAAAATCTATATGTGGATTGTAAAGTTACTATTAAAATTAAGATTACTTGAAAATGGAAAAAGAAGATAATACATTAAGT
>CBFCXS010000092.1:0-3494 GCA_965602085.1 Candidatus Woesearchaeota archaeon | reverse complement strand
AAATACTCTCCTTTTTTAATTTTTCCTTTAAATGCAGAAAACTTACAGTCTTTCAACTTACCAGCTTTTACACCTAATTGCTTATTTATCTTCAAAGAAGTCTCAGGTATAAAAGGACTAATCAAAATAGAAATTATTCTGATACTCTCAACTAAGTTATAAAGAACATTACCTAATTCCTTCCCTCCAAGTTTCCAAGGCTCTTTATCATTAATATATTTGTTAACTTTCTTAATAAAAATAAATATTTCTTCAATAGCTTTATGCAACTCATAATTTTTAACAAACTTCTCAATTTTAGAAATATTAATTTTCAATTCTTGCTTACCAATAATTTTTCCTTTAAATTTCAATGATAAACTTCTGTTAACCAAATTACCCAACTCATTAACAAGTTCACCATTAACTCTAGCCTTCAAAGCTTTCTCAGAAAAATCTCCATCCTCACCAAAAACAATTTCACGAATTAAAAAATATCTCAATGAATCAGCACCATATTTCTCAACCAACTTAACAGGATCAATAACTCTGCCTAAACTCTTACTCAACTTCTTACCTTTCAAATTAACATAACCATGTACTAAAATAGTTTTAGGCAACTTCAAACCAGCACTTAATAAAAGACTTGGCCAAATTACAGAATGAAACCAATTAATTCCTTTTCCAATTAAATGAACATCTGCAGGCCAATACTTTTTACCACCAGAAATATAATTGCTTAAAGCATCTATCCACACATAGAGGGTGTGCTTATTATCAAAAGGAACTTTTATTCCCCAATCTACATTAATCCTAGAGACACAAAGATCTTTCAAACCTTCGCTCTCAACTCTATTCAAAATTTCTTTAGCTCTATAAGTAGGTAGAACAAAATCTTTCTTCTTCAAAAGAGCTTTAATTTTAGAAGTATACTTGCTCATCTTAAAAAAATAAGCTTCCTCAGAAATAACTTCAGGTTTCTTACCATGCTCAGCACATTTACCATTAACTAAATCTCTCTCAGTTAAATAAGCCTCACAACCAACACAATAAAGCCCACTATACTCTCCTTTGTAAATATCACCTTTCTTATACAAATCACTAAATATTTTTTGAGCAACTTTCACATGTCTCTCAGAAGTTGTTCTAATAAAATCATTATTACTTAAATTTAAAATCTTACAAAGATCTAAAAACTTCTTAGAGTTCAAATCTACAAATTTCTTAACACCAATCCCCGCTTCTTTTGCAGCAACAACATTTTTCTGAGCATTCTCATCAGTCCCAGTTAAGAAAAAAACATCCTCACCTTTAAGCTTGTGCCATCTAGCTAAAACATCAGCACAAATTTTTTCATAAGCATGACCTAAATGCGGTGCTGCGTTTACATAATCTATAGCCGTTGTAATGTAAAATTTCATAATAATTAAAAGCTAATCATAATATTTAAATATAATCATTACTAAGGTTCTATTATGAAAAAACTAAGAGGTTGGTTTAAAAAAACAAAGGTAAACAAATTCGGTCACTACACATTTATGTTTGGTATCTTATTAGTATTATTATTCACATTATCAGATCCAACTAGATTATCTGTTCAAAATGCAATTATATTATTAACCTTAGGTTTAATTGTAGGTCTTATAGATGTTCCAAAAAAAGAAGCAAATTCATTCATTTTAGCATCTATAGCTATTATAGTAGCATCATTAGCAAAATTTGAGCAAATAACTTTTAAATTATCTTGTATGTCACAGCCTTTAGGTTTGTACATAAAAGGATTTCTATTAAATGCATCTGTTTTCTTGAGCTTAGCAATGTTAGTTGTAGCTCTAAAAATTATATATAGGGTATACAAAGAATAAAATTTAATTAAATTTTTAGAAAAAAACATAGATTATTATGGAAGTTTAAGACCCAATTCTGCTAACCAAACTACTTCTTGTTTAACTTGATATACTTCAAAATAAGGTTTTTCAAATAATCTATCTCTTTCATATAATGCCCCTCCTCTTGATTCTCCACCCTCATGGGATTCTCTTAAAAAAGTTATTAAAAGCCCACATTCTGACCTATTATCAAGATCTATATGCACTGGATCCAAAAATCCTACAGCATAAGGTATATGGATTCCACAGGTCTCTCTTTGCATTGATAAATAACCATGTACCACCCCAGACTGAGAATCTTTTTTATGAGGATCCCTATTAACAATTATTACTTCTGCTCCGTTTTCAAGATTAGCAAGTTTTTCAGCAGATATTATCCTTTCTAATTTTAAATCCTCTTTAGACATCTTGATTTATTTATTTTTTAAGTTAATAAATGCTCCCGCGGGGATTCGGACCCCGGTTACAAGCCTGAGAAGCTTGTGTCCTATCGGCCTTAAGTTCTTTTTAAGGACCTAAGTTAACCGGACTAGACGACAGGAGCATAACAATTAATGTCCTTTCTGGGTTTTTAAATAATTCTAAAACAGAAAAATTTAAATAGTTATATAAGTGTATATAACACTATGAAACAAATATTACAACCAAAAATATTGCACTATCCTCAATTAGATACAGTTCTAATGGTGGAGGAATTTATTAGGAAATATGATGGAGAATATAAAAAAAGAGCATTATGGGAAAATCTCCCAAAAAAAATGATGTATCAAACTTTTTGTGTAATAATTGATTATTTATTATATTCTAGAAAGATTTCTATAGATGCAGAAGGAAAAATTGGTTGGATATCCTATCCAAAAAAAGTAGAACAACATATTAAAAATAAAAATTTATTTTGGAGTAAAGTATGAAACTGCCTTCAAAAGTAAAGTTTGTTAATAAAAAATTAAAAGATGCTTTTGAAAAATTAAAAGATTCAAAATTAGAAGATAAGAATTTATATGAATGGTTAGAAAGAGCATTTAAAGATATTGAAGAAAACGCTTTTTGTGGAATTCAGATTCCTAAAAAGCTAATACCAAAAGAATACAAACAAAAGTATAATATAGAAAATCTATGGAAATATAATCTTCCAAGTGTTTGGTGTTTACTTTATTCAGTTGAAGATAATGAAATAATTGTAATATCTATACTTCTAGAATGGATAAATCACAAAGATTATGAAAGGAAGTTTAATTATTAACTAGCTCTGCTAGGATTTGAACCTAGGTTTCAAGGCTTTTCCTTCTTAAATCCAGAACCTTGCGAATTTGGCCACTATTCTACAGAGCTATACATTAAAAAACACTAATTTTCCTTTATAAAACTAACCACAACCTTTTAATAATAAATATTCTACTTAAAATTTATGAAGAAACTAATTATCTTATTTATCATACTATTAATAGTAGGAGCCTACTTAATCAAAACAAATCAAAATTTAGACTTAGAAAATAAAGAAGACCAAAAAACTTTCTTAAACTCATTTACAACCTGGCTTTCAAAACTATTTGAAAATGCAAAAGAAATAACATCCTTAGTTGTAAAACAGGCTTGGTTGCCAGAAGAAGATCCTTCTAAGGAATA
>CBFCXS010000091.1:0-3508 GCA_965602085.1 Candidatus Woesearchaeota archaeon | reverse complement strand
GGCCCATCTAAACATTTATATACGATAAAAGAGATTTATTATATTAGAAATAGTTTGGTGAATAGAGGTATTTAGATGTATAAAAAAAGAGGTCAAGCTACTATATTGATATTATTGGGCATAGTTGTTTTGAGCTTAGTTGTTGGAGTCTATTTTACAAGAGATTATATTTTAAAGAGCGAATTAGAGAGATTAACTGAGAAAACTTTAGTTGTTCCAAAACAGGCTGAGAGTGTTAGAGACTATGTTATGAGCTGTGTTCAGCAAGTTACAGCAGATTCTGTTGATTTGATTGGTCAGAGAGGGGGTTTTTTTGAATTTCCTGGTGATAATATTCCTTTTGGGCCTTACAATCAATTTTCTAATTCTTTAGAAGTTGTTCGTGGTTTGAAAATTCCTTATTGGTATTATAAAACTGCAAATAATTTAGATAAATTACAAATTTTGAATGAAGATCAGATTGGTAATAATATTGAAGGTTATGTAAATGAACAGTTGAGAGTTTGTGTTGGAACCTTTGATGTTTTTAAAAGAAGTGGATATAAAATAAATTCTGGTTTGATTGAAAGTGAAGTTGAAATATTAGATAATAATGTTTTATTTGGAATAAGTTTTCCAGTGCATATGGAAATTAAAGATTTTGAGTTTGATTTTACAGAGTTTTATAGTAAAGTTGACAAACCTTTAGGTGAATTATATGATCTTGCTAGAGGTATATTTAATTATGAAAATGGGAAATATTTTTTGGAAGAGAAAACTATTGATATGATGGTGAGTTATGATGAAATTCCCTTGACTGGGGAGAGTTTTAGTTGCGGTGCTGTGAATATATGGAACAAAAATACTATTGTAAATGATTTTAAGAGAATTTTAAGCTCTAATATACCTAGTTTGAAGATTTTAGGAACAGAGCATGGTTTGACAGAAGAAGAAAAAGAATATTTTGAGGTTGATATAGGTTCAGTTGAGTCTGATGTTGATATAAATTTTATGTATTCTAATAGCTGGCCATTTTATTTGGAAAGTTTACAGGAAGAAGATGGTATTTTGAAAGGTGAGAGTATTGGTGGTGGTTCTGGTAATAAATTAATGAATATGGTGCAACAATTTTTCTGCTATAATAATTACCACTTTGTTTATAATATTAAATATCCTGTTTTAATTCTTTTGGAGAAAGATGATTATGTATTCCAGTTTTCTACTATGGTAGTTATTGACAGAAATTTACCAAGACAGAATATAATTGAACCTTTAGATATTCCTGTTGTTGAGGATAAAGAATATTGCGAGAACAAGCAGTTTAATTTATTTGTAGATGTTTATGATGAGTTTGGTTATGATGTGAATGATGCTGATATTAGTTACAGATGTATTAATCATGTTTGTGAGCTGGGTAAAAGTACTGGAAATTCTTTGAATAGTTTGGTTATGCCCTGTGTTGGTGGCAGCGTATTTGTGAGTAAAGAGGGATATAATACTGGCAGCACTCAAGTTGATACTACTGAAGATGCTAGTGTTAGTGTTGTTGTTAAAGAGATTAAAGAGCTGGATGTTAGTGTTGAAGTTTTGAGAGGTGGAAGTGGTGAGTTAAGAGATGGTGAAACTGTTTATTTAACTTTGACTAATGAGGAAGATGATTATGGTGCGAGTGTTGTTTATCCTTCTCAGGATACTATTGAGTTGATATCAGGGAATTATAAAGCTAATATTTATATGATAAAAGAGGGGAGTGTAACTGTTCCTGGAAGAGAGGTTGAGCATTGTGTTAAGGTTCCTAAAAGCGGTCTTGGTGTCTTTATTGGTGCTACTGAGACAAAATGTGTGAGCACTAAGATTCCTTCAGTTGAATTAGATAATGTTATTTCAGGTGCTGCTGAATTTGAATTTACAATTGATATGTATGATTTGAAGAATAAGGTTGTATTTTATGTTCCTTATGAAGGAACTCCTAAAAATTTTGATGAGCTATCTAAAATAAAGAGTGAGGTTGGAAGAGATTATGTATATCCAAAGTTTAGTTAAATTTTTTAGTATATTTTGTATGGTTTTGCTAGTTTGTATACCTATAGCTATAGCTGAGAGTGTTGTTAATCCTGAGGTGACTAAATCTTCATATTATACCTCTGGTGTTTCTGTGGAAGATGATTTTTTTGAGGGAGAATATACAGAGTTAGCTATAATTGTTAAGACTTATGAGCCGAGACCTTTAACTTCCAGAACTGTAGAGAAGGGAAATGCTCCTATTTATGCTCATTTAGCTGCTATATCTACTGTTCCTGGTTTGGGAATACCTAGGATACAAACTATAACTATTAGAGAGACTGGGACTAATGTTTTATCTAGAATTAAGTATGTTAAACCTGTTTTGTATTCATGGGATGATATAGGTTATATACAGATGAATCTCAAGAGAATTGCTAAAGAAACAGATGTTCCTGATGAGATTGTTGCTAATTTAACTGCTAGAATTCGTTATAAGAGTGATATCTTGCCTGGTGTGATTATTGGTGGTACTGGCTCTAAAACTTTTACTGAGGCAGATATAATTAAAGGTAGTGGTGAGAGAGGAGAGATAACTTTAGATGATTTAATTGCTAATGAGAAATATCTTATTATGGGTGGAAAAGGTTATTTGGTTCCTTTGAAGATAGGTGTTAGTAGTGCTAATTTTGCTTTGTACAGTCGTGAAGGTAGAGTTATTTCTCAAAATATTATAGTTAGGTATGGTAAGGAGGCTGGACCTTTTCTTTTAGTTAGAGGTTCAGTAAGACAACAGGATTATGTTCGTTTGATTGTGGAGAAAGCTGAAGGTTTTAAAGCTGGTAAAGGAACTTATGAATTTACAGCATTCCCTGCTTATTATACTTATATTGCTACTAAAAAAGAATTTAATGCTTTCCCTAATAATAAAAATTTAGAAAATGAATTTAACAAAGCTAAATTAGATTTCTTAAAAGTTTTATTTTCTGAATATGGGGAAGTAGAGCAGTATAGGGTTTATATTAAATATGAGGAAGCTAGGATTGCAATGGATAAGGCTTATGAAAATTTACAAGCTGTAATTGATAAGGTTAGTAGTGATATTCCTTATGAGAATTGGAAAACTAATTTTGATTCTGCTAAAGAGGTGCAAAAAAAATTAGATGAAAAATATTATAAAGCTAAACTTGATTTAATAGAAAGTTTTGATATTGGTTTTCCTTTAGAGACTTATAAAAAGTATGATAAGTTAAGTGAAGAATTAAGAGAAGCAAGGATAAATCTTGAGGGAGCTGAGGCAAAAAAGGGTGATGCTCAAAAGGAATATAATGAGGCTGTTGAAAAATATGAAGAGCAGAGAAAACTTGAATTAGGGGGTTATACCCTATTTTATTTTGACAACTATGAAACTTTAGCAGATGAATTAGAAAGAACAAAAAAAATTTATTATTCAATAATTGATAAACGTGGAGAGATTAGTGAGAAATTTATAAGATCTGTAAGAGTAGACAAGGATTTTGATGAAATA
>CBFCXS010000090.1:0-3610 GCA_965602085.1 Candidatus Woesearchaeota archaeon | reverse complement strand
TTTTTGATATGCTTTAAGCATACCATGAAGGTTGATTTCTGCAACCACAAAATTAGACTGCTAATCTAAAAAAAGTCAACCTGTTGGTATTAACAGAGGATATATCACAATGGCAAATGAATTTTTAGTATATGAATCACATGATAAGGTAATTTGTTTCCATTGTGATAATCTTCTGAAAGATGAAAAATGGCATGATAGTGAGTATCCTTCAGGCAAATATTATAAATCATGTACTGAATGTGGATATAATACCTATTATGATCTACCTCAAAATACAAAACTGTCACCATAAAAGAATAAATAATATTATTAAGGAATGTGATCCATGTTTTGAGGAAAACCCCTCATCACTACGGGACAGCTTGTGAAAGGCAAGCCACATTCCACCAAACGGGGGGATAGATCAGTTGGTAGATCAAGAGTCCAAAGTTTCAATCTGGTAGATTGACTACAGCATGTACTAACCCAAACTCTAGGCCGTAGGTTCAAGTCCTACTCCCCCCACCATCCATTTTTTAACCCTTTTATAAATAATAGAAAGGAGATTATTGTGTAAAGTATCACATAATAATTGGGAGTGTCATTTACATGTGTAAAGACAGGTTTGGAGTAGTAAACACTCTTGAAAGAGAAAGATACGAAAAAGAATATAATGTCAGTTATGGGTATGAATTCATCAGCTACAAGGAAGCTGAAGCAATCAAAGAATGTAGACAATTTAATAATCCAAATTTTATTGTAGAACGAATCAAAGACGGTAATATAAAAGAAGAAATTTTTAGGAGTGGGAACTATGAGAAAAACAATTGATTTAACGGAAAAGGAACTGTTGGATATCAGTGAGTATCAAAAGAAAAATAGCATTAAAAATTTTTCAGAAACGATTAGAACTTTAGTAAGAGTTGCCCTATCTGAACATGGTCTATCCGATGAAAACTTTGCTCTACTTGCTGATGCAATCATGAAAATGAACAAAAAACTTGACTTAATGATGGTAAATATTGCACCTAAATCAGCAGGTGAAGTATAAGGATTGTTTATGAAAATTGAGAAGATGGTGCAAACATATAAAAATACAAGATGCTAGGAGACTATCAGAAAAATTCTGTAAAGAATTCGAACTACGTTTCTGTCAAATCTACTATGTAGACGTGCTAAAACATGAAGACAAAGAGAATAAAAAATGTTTTTATGGTGTATATAGCTACCCTGCTCCATCTAATATCTTAATATTGGATACCTATATAAACAAAAATAAAATAGGTATTCTAATGCATGAATTAACCCATCATTTAGAGTGTAATGGATACTATGATGTTGATTGGTTCAATGGTGGTCATGGCTATTATTACCAATTGGCAAAAAAGAGGGTAATTACATGGTGTAAAAAAAATATCAGTGATAGACCAAACTGGAATAAACCTTTATTTGCTAAAATATATGAAAAAGACATGATAGAATTCAAACTATAAACATAAATAATAGTAGCCTGAACCTTAGAACTTCATTGTAATTCTAAATTAGGTTTGACCATTCAACCATTCGGCATTCGACCAAATAGCGTATAAGTTTCAGGTTCAGGCATTTTTCTCTTGACAAACGATATCAAGTTGATATATATTTTAACAAAGTTTATTATACCGTCTTTCTTCCTTGCTTCTCTCCCTTCCTTAGAGACAGGGGAATGATTTTATATCCCCAATCAAACCCCCCTGTCTCTCCCTTCAAAAAATACTTGACATTCCCTATATTTTTATATAAAATTCAAGACTATATAATATTGTTGTTAAAAAGGTGGTGGTGTAATTTGATATAAGTTATTGAATAAACTAAATTTTCTTGTCTTTTTCATAAAACTTGTAACCAAAGGTGTATTAATATGAAAGCAAAAGAAAATCAAGAAAAAAGCAAAAGAAAAAGTAATGGAAGTGGTCAAACCAATAACAATGGTTATATCAAATCTTATACCCTGAAAAAACTGAATGCCAAAACAAATTTCACTGCATGGGTTATCCATGACGATTTAAAATATATCGTCAAAGATGGTCAACCTGTTTTAGGTAAATATGGTATGCTCTATGACCATTTTGATCAAATGGGGTTTAAAATCAAGGGTATAGAGCTAAAAGACAGGCATATTGAAGCTCCCATGAAAGAATTTTTTGCAGGATTGTCAATTAATGCCGATAGCCATAGCAGAATACAATCCGACCTCATGAGCAAAGTTCCCCTTTCCAAAGGCAAAGGATGGATGAGCACAAGAATTGTAGCCGATAGAAAAATCCATTTCCCCCACCAATTATATATCATCAAAAAGAAAAGTGATATCAGCAACCTTCAAAAAGGAATTGTAAAAGCACAAGTAAATTTTGTCTTGATCAAAAGACTTGTTTTAGAGCATAAGGCATCAAAAAGAGAAATCATGAACCTTTTGATGGAAGTGAAAAAAGGAGAGTCCATCCAGAATCAAGAGCTTTACACTGCCTACATTGAAAAGCTTGATGGTCAAATGTCAAGTATTGATAAATTCAATACCTCACAATTGAACTTCCTATGGGAAGGAAATTGTGCTGAAATTTACAACCATAGGTGCTCAAAAGCTCTTACAGAGAAAAGAATTGTTAGTGTCATATGTGAGGGTCAGTTTTAGTTTTGCTGTACAGAGAATAAACTAAGGGGTGTTAAACATCAATTTCGATATCGACTCCCTTATAATGTCTCCCACTAAGCTAAAGCAATTAGAGTTTCCGAAAATCTCTAATCTGTCTGAAGCATGGATTAGACCCTTTTTGGCTAATCGAAAGCTAGCTTGAAGGTACAGTAAAAATGGGGGGAACTCAAGACAGGGGATTTTATTCTTTTGCTCCCTTCCTCCTTGGGAACCCCCCTAAATCAATTAAAAGGAGAAAGCAATGTCAACCATTACAGACCAAGTACTTGATATCATAGCTCATAAACTTCCTAATGAATTTACAATCAGTGAAATATTAGAACTTGATTCAAATTTCAAACCTAATACAATCAGAACAATTGTCTCAAGAGACCTTCATAGAAGGGGGTTTGTCATTAGGAAAAAGGAAAAAAGGGGAAAGGAAAGACTTTATTTATTCAATGATGGCAAACCCAAACGAAAAACCTTAAAAGCAAAAGTAACCCCGAAGACTCCCCCGAAGGAAGAAAAACAAATTCCAGAAGAATTAGAACAAATTCCAACAAAAGTACCAGATTCTTCTTATGTTAGAATCGGCAAAGGAATTGAACAACTGTTGGAAGAAAAAAATCACACAATTGATACTCTTGAAGCAAAGTGTAAAGCTCTTAAAAAGCAAATGTTAGATGCTGAAGCAACTGTTCAAGATCGTGATAATCATATTGTTGAGCAGGGAAAGAAAATTCATCAATTAAGTGAAATGGTTCGTAACAAACAGGGGGGAGCAATCAAATTAGATGAATTACAGAGAATAGTAAATGGAGCAAAACGACCTGTAAGAGCTAGTGAAATATGAAAAAAATAGGAGTGATCGGAACAAGAAAACGAAACACCGTTTCTGATTTTCTGGTAGTCAAGGAAGTTTTCTTTGAAATCTATGAAATCTATGATGGAGAT
>CBFCXS010000089.1:0-3676 GCA_965602085.1 Candidatus Woesearchaeota archaeon | reverse complement strand
AGATATGAAAGTGGATGCTCCAACAAAGAGAGATTTAGCAAGTGCTTACTTCACAGGAGAATTACTAGATTTTGCAACTTTACAAATAAAACCTTACCAAAGAGGAAAATTTTCAACCTATACAGATAAACAAGGAAGAGTTACATTTAGTGTTTATGTCCCATCAAAATTAAAATTTGAAACAAAACACCCAAAATATCATGCTTTTGAAAAATCCACAACTTTTTCACCAAAAAATTTAACAAAAACAATACGCTTAACAGATATTGGACAAAAATTAAGAGTTGAAGAAGTTGAAGAAGGAAAGGGCAAACTAATTGAAGAATAAAAATTTATAAATTCCAACACTTTCTATTATAACTATGTTAGAATGGTTTTACAAATGGGCAGCAGGAAAATCTCTACTATATAAACGAGAAGTTAGAAGGAGAGAAGAAGCAGAAATAGAAGCAGATGAATATCAATCAGATAAAAAAGAAGCAGAATCCCATTATGAAGTAGCAATAGTAGAACTAGATGAGGCAATGCATTTAACAGATGCTACAAAAGCAGAGTTGAAAAAAACAAGAAGGGAAGCAGCAGAATTAGATGAACAAAGACAAAAAGAGTTAAGAACCTTAGAAGGAGAGTTAGTTCGTTCTGAAAGAGAAAGAGAAAATTTAGAAGAAAGAGTTGTATATCTTGAAGAAACATCATTTGATAAATCAGCTATAAAAAAGATTATAACAGAAGACACTATGGCCCAAATCCCAGCCGTATTTATAACAAGAGAAGGTAAAGCAGAATATCAAAATAAAGGTTTACTTGAAGTGTTTGAAAGAGGATTTGGTAATGAACTGCGTGCCAGAAGATATTTGAAAGAAATTAAATCAAATCCACAATGGGCAAGCCTATCTTTCTATAATAGAAGAGAAGAACCAGAAGAAATAGGGACTTTATATTTCAGTGTTCCACATTTAGTAGATAGATCAGTAAGTATAGGAGAATACTTAGGGATGTTGGGTGATATACTTTTTAAACCAAAAGTTAAGATACCAGAAATAGTTATAGAACCAACATAATAAATAAATTAGAAATAAAAAAAATAAAAAAACAAAAAAGATCTTATCTTTTTCTCTTTCTTCTCTTAGGTTTCTTCTTAGTTGCTTTCTTTCTTTTCACTTTTCTCTTTGTTACTTTTTTCTTTGTTGCTTTTCTTTTCACTTTTCTCTTTGTTGCTTTCTTCTTTGTTGTTCTTCTCTTTGCTTTCTTCTTAGTTGCTTTCTTTCTTCTTTTAGCCATTTAATATCACCTCGTTTTAATATATTTTAATTATATTATACTTCTAATATGCATTTTATTGCTTAAAAAGGTTTCTATTCACAAATTTTTAAGAAAAATTCTTTGAAAATTAGAAAAAATATTGTTCTCAACTTCTTTTTTATCCAACTTTTTTATCTTTGCAATCTCACCGACGGAAATTTCAACTTTAATTGGTTCATTTATTTTTCCTTTTACAACAGACAAGTAAGGTGAATCAGTTTCAGTTAGCAGTTGTGTGATTGGAACTTGTTCAACTAACAATCTAAACTGCGGAAATCTTTTAACAATTGGCGGAATTGAAAAATTAAAACCTAAATCACTTGCTTTCTTAACATATTTCATCTTTCCAAAGAAACAATGCATAATAATATTTTTTAATTTACTTGTTTCTAAAATTTCTATTGCTTCTTTCTCAGCTTTTCGTGAATGAACAACCAAAGGTTTCTTAATTTTTTCAGCTAAAGCAATAACTTTTAGAAAAATTTTCTTTTGTTCCTCTTTATGTTTAGTATCATACTTAAAATCTAAACCGCATTCACCAACAGAAACAATTTTTTTCTTATTTTTCAAAATAAATTTCAATTCATCATCAACATCAAGCTTTTCAACACTCCTAGGAAACTCACCATGTTCCATTTCACTAGCTAAAGCATCAATTGGATACAAACCTAAACTGCAATAAACATTTTTATACTTCTCAGAAATCTCCAAAGCTTTCCTATTAGTATTAACATTCACACCAGAGGTAACAACATAACAATTTTTCTTAACACATCTTGAAACAACCTTATCTACTTTACCAGAAAACCAAGGATGATCTAAATGAGCATGTACATCAACTAACATTATTAACACTCCTAAAATTCATAGTTTGTTTTACAGCTAAAGAAATAGTCTTTTTATCAAAGTTCATTATTTTTGCTGTTTGCCTTAAAGAATTTGTTTTTAATAAGTTTAAAGCTTTTTTAATATCTACAGAACCATTATAAGGTCTTTTAACATATCGTTTTAAAATAAAAGGTTTTAATATTCTCCCAACTTGAGGAGAAAAATAAACAATATACTTACGAATCAAAGAAACATAACCAAATTGTTTTAAAAATTTATAAAAATAATTCGGAAGGTAAGATACTTTTTTACTATAAATTTGGATAGAATCTATGCCAACATCAAAAGCACAACTACCATCACCATCAACATATCCAGAAATAAACTTTAATTTTTGATTATTATTAAATTTATCCCAAATTTTTAAAAATTCTAATTTAGATTTCTTTTTTGGAAAATTACAACAAACTTCAATACCATGAGTTCGAATTAAATACATATTTTCTATTTTTTCTTTAACAACATTAGCCTCCTTACCAAGAATTTCTTTTAATTGTTTTATAACCTTATTAACAATTATAGATTCATGTAAAGATAAAGCAAAAGTTAATTTATTCCCATTACTTATAGAACCATCAGCATAATAAAGTCCTAACAACCAAGGATATTGACAAAAATTTATTTTATCTAATTTATTAGTTGGTCTAAACCAGCCCTTACGAAACATTGCAATTTCACTATAACAAGGATGTTTTCTAAAAGGAACTTTTAAAGATTCAGGATTTAGAAAATGAGAATTTTTAATTAAATCTTTTCTATTACATCCTTTAATATATTTAAGCCAACAATTATAAGTGTCATTATTCCACTTTGGAATATTTTTATAACAATTTTTACAAATTAATTTACTTAATTCTTTTAAAGACTTAGTTGAATAACCTTTCTTCATTTATTAATATTAAGAAAATTTCCTTTATAAACCTGACGCGGGTGTCTGTCCAATTGACTATTTAACGCAATATATATTTTAAAGTATATATTAAACTGAATTAATATCTTTAACAATCCCTTTTCTCAATTTATGACTATTAGCCCAAATTGCATAAGCTCTCCAGCCTTCAAAACTTCCTAACAATTGTTCTCTAGTTAACTTACCTTTCTTATATCTTTCAACTCTGTTTTTCATTTTTCTTATATTCCTTTTTCTTAATAGTTTATGATGGTAAAAATTTCTAAATCCTACAAAATCTATCCCTTTAGATAAAGGTATAATTTTCGATTTTTCTTTATGAAGTTCTAACTTTAGACTATTTTTAAGAAATTTATGGATTTTATTCTTCCAAATCCTGAGCTGTTGTTTAGAACTATGTAAAATTACAAAATCATCTACATATCTAAGATAATATTTTGCTCTTAATTTATGTTTTATAAAATAATCTAGTTTATTTAAGTAAATATTTGCAAAAAACTGGGATGTTAAATTCCCCAGGGGCATGCCGGTTCTCTTCTCTCTCTCTCTCTCTCTCCGCAATTCTTAACTACTTTA
>CBFCXS010000088.1:0-3707 GCA_965602085.1 Candidatus Woesearchaeota archaeon | reverse complement strand
AATTTCCCACAACTCATAGCAGCAATTACTTTGAAAAAAGGGGAGTTAGTGGGGAAAGAATTCCACAAGTAATCAAGCAATAATCACTCCCCTTTCACATATTGGCTAATTTCACTGACAGGTATTTGTTTTCCTATTTTTATGATGTAATCAGAAGTCCATCTTTCACTTCTATCTTCAATCTCAAGTTTTTCAAGATGATGATATGCAGGAGCACCATTAAAAATATCATAATGAAACATAGGTTCAATCTTCCTACCGACAATTTTAAATTGATCAAAATACTCCCATGCTTCCATGAAGGATTTGAAAACCCATTTCATACCGTCACTTTTCCAACATGAATCATGATCAGACATTTGCTTCATTACCAATTCTTTGTTAAAAAAATACTGCATATTTGTTATATCTTTATACAGAACCTTTGTATAATTTGTAGGTCTATGGAATACAAGCAGAACATTTTTTCTGAAAGTTTTGGTAAAATCATCCCGATTTTTACCTACTGAAACTTCTTTATCATCAGGATAAAAATTCCAATCCATTTTAATCTTCATTGTAAGGCAGATATTCTTATCATGAAAACAAGGTAACATAGATTCAACAGTTTGAGTGATAAACCACTCATAGTTATTCGAATGCATTTCCTTTTCCTTTTATTTTTTTTTTATTCAAGTAAAAAATCATCTTCCGAAAATTCAAACTTCATTTCATGAGTAAGTTTAGATAGACCCTTTTGAGCAAGATCATTATTTGTTCCAAAATGAATTGACTGAAATCTAACTTCATCAGCTTCTCTTTTTTGCCCTTCAATCTTATGAATACTAATTCGTTTATGATGATTAATATATTCGGTTAATGCCTGAAAAGCACCATAATAAGTTCCCCTTACTCCTTGAAGATTACTTCCTTGACCATGATTTAAGCATTCCAGAAATATAAGAACTTGCTCATCTAAATTCTTTTCTGTTTTTTCTGTTTTGGGTAAAGGGAAAAGACTTCGAAACCATGCTTCGGATTCTTCTATATTCATTCTTTTATGAACAAGCCTTTTCATTTTATCATCAAACTCTCTTATCTCATTATTGTAATATCTCATCATTCTTTTAGCTACATCTATCCTATTTCCAACAAATCTAGTGTGCTTGAGATTATAAACATTATTGGATGTATTACATTGATTCATACAAACTAATCTATTGGTAACAGCATGACCGGATATACCATGCCTACCATTAAAAGCAGTAAGCATAATAAAATTCAATTCGGTAGGATCATTTTCTACATATTCTTTTGTGGCAAGTCTAAAAGATAGACCGATTACAGACCCACCAAACATATTCATAGCACCATTAATAACAGCACCCGTAGCATCAATAAGTTCTTTAGCAAGTTCATAAAGAACTTTAGGTTGAACAGGTTCCCATGCTTTGCCTACAGTCCCAAGATATTGACCCGTTTCAGAATTGACAATTGCTACATGATCAGGAATATTTCCCCCTTCCATATTCTCTCTCATGTTTTTTCTGATATATAAAGGTACTTTTTTAACTGAAAAGTTATGTCCTGCTCTTTCCATTGCTGTTTTAATTCTACGAGTCTCTAGTTTTTTGAAAAAACTCATTTTTTACTCCCCTTTATTTATTTTCAGATCAATTCTTTTTATATCTTCTTCCAAAATTTGTCTTCTCCCCTCATTTACTCCTGTTTTTTGACCATACCAGAACATGAGGTAAGAACAAGCCAACAAAACAACCAAGAAAAAGCCTATAATTTGTAACATTTTCATCTCCAATAATCATATCTTGTACAAGATATGGTGTCAAGCTAAAATAATTAGTTCTGTTTTTTTGCTTTTAAGCTGTTCATTTTCTTGCTTCAATTCTGCAATATCAATGTCTTTACACTGGTTTGCATAGATTAGCTGTTTAACCTGTTCTCTAAGGCTTAAACATTCATTACAGTTAGAATTAAAATGGTTTTCTATTTGATGATCAAATTGTATATCCATTAATCAAAATCCCTTCTGGTAATCATTATTTGAGATTTATTGAATTGTCTGATATCCCCTGTTTTAAGGTACATTTTATAAGTTCTTCTGGTACGTCTTTTATGTTCCTTGACTCTTTTAGCAACAGTTTTGGGATTCCAGATAGTCCATTTAGGTTTTAGGTCTTTTCCAACTATTTTATTACTTTCGAAATTCATGATTGACTCCAATGGTTAATTGTTACGGTATTTGGTTAACCATCTTTCTTCAATTTCATCTTCAGAGACTTTCCTACCAAGTTTCTTTTCAATCTCTTTCCATTCCCCCCTGATAACTCTAAGCTTATCATTAATGGCAGTCCTTGACAATTCTCCATCACAAGACAGATTTTCAGGGGAAAGTGCAGCACTAAGAGTATCTAAAGCATCAAGCAATTCATCTTCAGTTTCAGGCATTTTTGCATCAGGTTCAAATATTTTTCTTCTTGCCAATCTTTGTTCCATATAAAAGGTATCGGATTTAGGTTGTCTTTTTTTCCTTCCTACACCAATTCCCCTTGCATTTTGATCTTTGATTTTTCCCATTTTTGCAGCAGTAGCTTTATATTGTTTTCCATCCCTTTCTAAGAGAAAAGACCTTTTAATAGTTCCGATAATTTTATAGGTTTTTCCATTCAGCAGCACATTTTCTCCAATTTCAAAAGTTGACATTTTTTTTATCTCCTGTTTTGAATTTTGTGTTTTCTTACCACGATATATAGCAAATGTTATGCCAAAAAGCCATATTTTGCCTAAATTCAGTAATATCAACAGTTTAAATCAATAAATGGGTTTTATTGTATTCGTGAATATGCCGTAAAACTGACAATCATTGTCACCTACTGACAATTTACGTCAAAATTCTGACAATCTCAAATATGGTCAAAATCATAACTCATTGAAATTACTCAATTTAAAAAATTCATACCATTGGCATAAGACTTGCTATATACTATGGCATGACAACAAACAACAAAATAAAGGAAAACAAAATGGACATGACCGAATACGAAAAATCAATTTTAAATCTGATAGGAACAGATGAAATGAATCAGAATAATGGAAGTCTCCCAAGGACTGTTGAAGAAAGTGCTACTTGGGTGTTTACTGATCAACTTGCTGATGATTCGGGATTAACTGTTAATCAGGTTAAAGGTGTTCTTAGTAGTCTGGTAAAAAAAGGTCTAATAAATATTGATGATTATGATGCTGATGAAGAATCTCTTGTTAATATTACCAAAAAAGGTATTGATATGCTGTGGGATGGTTGATTGCAAAAACTTTTAAAAAGGAAAAATCAAATGTCTGAAGAAAAAAAATATGAAGGTTTATGTATATGTATCAAAGATGGTAAGATGGATGAAGGGGATGATTTTTGTTACAAAGGAAGTGAGTATCGAATGATCATCCTAGAAGGAACCGAAGATGAAGGGGGGGATTGGTATTATGTAGAGGATGAACTTGATGTAGATAATCCTTTTTCTTCATACGAAAAATTATCCCTTCATAGCATGGATGAAGAATTTTTTCAGGAGTATTTCAAGAAAAAATAACAAAGATTGTCACTCACTGACAAAAAACGGCAAAATTAAACGATTTAGGGAGTAGGCAATATACTCCCTAAATCACAACTTACTGATATTGCTACAAATAAAAATTATGAAAAAGTATGAAGTTTG
>CBFCXS010000087.1:0-3795 GCA_965602085.1 Candidatus Woesearchaeota archaeon | reverse complement strand
AAAAGAAAAAATCTATATGTGTATTGTAAAGATACTATTAAAATTAAGATTACTTGAAAATGGAAAAAGAAGATAATACATTAAGTTTTTTGCAGGTATGTGATTTCTGTGGAAAAAAATCATACTTAGTTTTTGATAAATTTAAAGGTTGTGATACTCCAGATCAAGAAGGAATGTTTTGTATAAATTGTAGGAGAAAGTATAGTCCTTTTTATGAGGAGGAACCTTATGTTCCTGAAGAAGAGTTTGAAAATGGAAAAAGAAAATGACATATAAAGATGAAGCGTTAAGATTAAGGAAGGATAATGAAGAATTAAAGATTAAACTAAATGCGAAAGAACAAATAATTAGTGTTCTTTATAATCTAATTAAAGACTTAATATTTTGGAATAAAAGTTGAAAATGGAAGAGAAAAAACAATGCAAAGCATTATCTAATAAAAATGGAAAAAGAATTTAATTTAAGTGAGAAGATTGTAGAAGTAAGTCATTATGATAATCCTTGGAGAGAGCATTTATTTGTAAAAGATGTAAAAGAATTTATCAAGTTGTTGAAAGAAAAGTTTAATGATGATGGAGAATATTATTATTATAAAGAAATAGAAGAAGAAATAGATAAACTTGCAGGAGATGATTTAATATGAAAAAACTAATTAAGAAATGGGGAGAAGGTTTAGGAATATACTTTGACAAGGAAGATATAAAGATCCATAAGTTCAAAGAAGGAAACATAATAGATATTTCAGATTTTGTGTTGGTTAAAAAGAATAAGGAGAATATAAAATGATTAGATTCAGATTATGTTCTTGTTGTGAGAAATTTAGAATAATAAGATTAGATTTTTACCTTTATCATTTAAGTCCTGAAGGGAAAAGTTTAGAGAATCCTAAAAGGATAAAGTTATGTGGAAGCTGTTATAAGTTTATGTTAAATCAAAATATAATTTATGATTCTGTTATTAATAAGGATCCTAAATTTTTTGTTGATAAAGGAAAACAATGGAGATTAAATCAAAATGAAAACTAATCAAGTGAACCAAATGCCCTTAAAGAATCTTATACAATACATGAAAGCTATATCAGATGATGGTTTTAATATCTGGATAGAAGGGAAAGGTGACGGAACAATAAGGCTAGTAGTTGAAAGTAAAGTTGTGGAGATAATATAAAATGAAAAAAGAAAATAAAGAAATTATACTAGTTGGAGTTTTTATTATATTATTAATAATAACTTTTGTTGTATTTATTACTATTATTAACTTATCATTAGATTACCTTGAATATCTTTCACTAAAAGAAGATGGATATAAAGTAAGATATGATATCAATGGTTATGGATGTGAAATTAAAATGAAACAGCAAGATGGAAGAACTAAATGGATGTCTTGTAGTCTTTCAAAGAAATATACTATTGAAAACTTTGCAATAAAAGAAAATGATAACAGAAAAGATAAACCTTGAACCAGGTGAGTTCATAGAATTTACAGAAGATGGAATATTCTTTTGTATAAAGAATGATGGATTTGGAAGTAAACGAATCAAGATTCAGATAACTAATATTAAAGGTAAGAAATAATCACAAGGGAGGTAAAAGAAAATGGAAACACAAGATATTTTAAAAAAGGAAACAGGTACAATAGAAACTATAGCACTAAAACCTGCAAAAGTTAAGATTGTGGATATTAAAGTTGACAATGTAGATGTCAAAGGAAAACAGAAAGAAAAAGTAGTCTTAGTTGTTAAGCATCCTGACAACCAGGATACAATAGAGATTTCAGCAGTGAAGTTTGAGAAGAAAGGAAAGCTTATTTCATCTGGTCTATGGGTTAGTCTTGATGATGATGGTAATCTGCAAAAGGGATCTGCTTTAGTAAACTGTAAAGACTTTTATAAATGCAAGACTTTAGAAGAAATGAGAGAGAAAGAAGCAGATACAGTAGAAGATGATAAAGGTTTTTTAATTATAAAAGCTTATTAATAATAGTCTTAACTTTTTATAAGTTTAAGATAGGTAGGGTGGGTTTCAGATACCTCTTTTTTCCTACCCTGCCTTTAAAATAAAATGATACAACAAAATAAACTAAAGTGCAGGTATTGTAATAAACCTCTAGGAAATATGTTAGAAGGAATAAACCATATCTGCATTGGGATTAAAGCAGACTGGGACAAATCTGTTTCAATCGACAGGAAAATATTTAAAAATGGAAGAAGAAGAAAATTTATATTATAAATGCAACGCAGTAGGATGTGGATTGATTTGGTTATATGAAAGTGGAGAAATTCCAAAGAAATGCTGCAAGTGTGGAAGTAAAGATATTGAGAAGGAAAATGGAAAAGGAAAATGATAAAAAACATAATAAATAAAATATTATATAGAATAAATCTTAGATTGGGAAAATGTTTTCCTCGTCCAAGTACGGAGTTTATGAAAGAACACTTTAAAAATAAGAAAGTTGCAGGAACAGAAATAGGAGTATATGCGGGAGAAAATGCAAAGAGCATCTTAAAAAATTTAAATGTAAAGAAACTTTATCTTATAGATCCCTACGATTTAACTGATGAATCTAAATTTTATGAGATGTTTAATGTTAAAGGTATATGTCATAGAAGATTTAGGGATACTAAGAATATTAAGTTTGTTGAGGAATTTAGTAATATAGCTGTTAATCAAATTCCTTTATTAGATTTTGTTTACATTGATGGAGACCATAGTTTCGAGTCGGTGACTTCAGATATGATTAATTATTGGAAGAAAATTAAAAAAGGGGGAGTGATGGGAGGGCATGATTTTACTGCTATGAATTTGGGTGTTATTAGGGCAGTATCAAATTTTTGTGTTGAACATGGCTTACAATTATATGTTAAAAATATTGATTGGTGGGTTGTAAAATAAAATGGATAAACATAGAATATGTGTAAGAAGATGGTATTGTAAAAATGTTGATAAGAAATGCTGTGATTTAAAATTAGATTGTGAGAACTTTATGGAAAAAGAAAAAACAAATAAAAGACCGATAAATACTAAAAATCATTTGAAATTTAGATCCGCTTTTGTATGGGAACAGGAAATAGAGGATTTTGTAAGAGAGCATATTAAAGGTTATTCTTTAAACGTTCCTTGTGGCAGCTGCTTATTAGGTGATGAGAGGTTAGATATTGATCCTAATTTGGCTATGAGGGAAGCATATAATATGTTTAAAAATAAATTACCTTATGACAACAGTACTTTTGACACAGTTATTAGTGATCCTCCATGGAAAATAGGACATTACTTTAGACCTCGATTATTTTTTGAATTAGTTAGAGTTTGTAAGATAGGTGGACGCATAATATATAATGCAGTTTGGATTCCTGATTCTAAACATATTAAATTAATTAGTACTCACATAAGACAAAGTGCTAATTTTGGTAATGTTAGTATAATCTCTATATTTGAAAAAATATCTAAATGTCCAGAAGAATTTGGAGATGAATTGATTGAAAATGAAAAAAGTTAAATTATTGATACCTAGAGAATCATTGCAGTTTTTTAAATTCCCTGATGGGAATAGTGTTGGTTTTGTAAATAATAGGGGTAAGAAAATTGAAGTTGAGATTAGAGTAATGTGTCCAAAGAATATTCATAAACAAAAATATAGGGAAGTTTATTAGATGGAAAAAGAATTTAAATGTAAAATATGTGGATATGAATCTGATGAACCAATAGACTTTATGAAAGCTGTGCATCAGAAAGATAGTATGTGGCATATGGGATTTACCTGTAATGATTGTGCAGAAGATAAACTTGCAGGAGATGA
>CBFCXS010000086.1:0-3814 GCA_965602085.1 Candidatus Woesearchaeota archaeon | reverse complement strand
AAAAAATAGAAACCTCTCTTTTTTTTAAAAAATTATAGTAGATTTTTAATCTTTTCAATGTTTTCAGCTATCTTTTCTCCACTACTTGTTAATCTTATTGTCTTAATTCTTCCTTGCTTTTCAAATTCTACTAGTTTAGCTTTTTCCATCTCTTGTAAAATTTTTACTGCATGAGAATAAGTGCAATCAACTTCTTTAGCTAGAACACTTCCATACCTGTTTTTGCCCCCTTGTCTTAGGGATACAAGTATCATCGCTGGCTTTCTTCTAAAAAAAACTTCAAAAATATTTTTACTTTTTTTACTCATTAATGTCCCCCCCATAAAATTTACTATTTGGATTATCTGTCTTCTATTTAAACCTTTCCTTTGGATATATATATTAAAAAGGCTACTTTTAAATGTTTACCATAAACTTTATATAACCTCTCGAGAATTATACAAATATGCTTGATATTAAGTTTATTATTGAGAACCAAAAACTCATAAAAGACAGCATAAAAAAAAGGGGTCAGACAAAAAAGATTTCTTATATAGGTGATTTAGTCACTAGGTATAACCAATGGAAGTCAATAAAATTAAGATTAGATAAGCTAAGAAACAAAAGAAACAACCTTTCTAAGGAGATTAATGAAGCAAAGAAGCAAAAAAAAGATATTAAACCCATAATTAAACAAGCAAAAGAACTTCCAGATCAAATCCTAAAGATTGAAACAACAATCAAAGAACATGAGACAAAAATAAATTTTTATTTAAAACAAATACCAAATGTTCTACATAAATCTGTTCCAAAAGGTAAAGATGAGTCACAAAATAAGACTATTAGAAAAGTTGGAAAGGTTACAAAATTTAAGTTCAAAGTTAAAAACCATGTAGAGTTAATAGAGAGTTTAGACATTGGAGACTTTGATGCATCAGCAAAAATTTCTGGAAATGGCTTCTATTATCTCAAAGGAAAATTAGCTTTACTAAATCAAGCATTGATAAGATACACAACAGATTTAATGTTAAAAAAGAAATATAATTACATTGAACCACCATTAATGATTCATAAAAAAGTTGCAGAAGCACAAGGTGATTTTGAGGCATTTGAAAATGCTTTATACAAAATAGAAAATGAAGATTTATATTTAATTCCAACAGCAGAGCATCCAATCTTAAGTTACTTAACAAATAAAACAATTAAGGAAGAAGATTTACCACTAAAGTTCTTTGGTTATTCTATGTGTTTTAGAAAAGAAATCGGTTCACATGGAATAAATGAGAAAGGATTGTGGAGAACACATCAGTTTAACAAAGTAGAACAATTTATTTTTTGTAAACCAAAAGATTCTTGGAATTATTATAAAGAATTAAGTAGAAATTCAGAAGAAATTATTAAAAAATTAAAACTTCCATATAGAATTGTAGAAATTTGTTCAGGTGATTTAGGAAATTGGAAAGCAAGAAGTGAAGACATAGAAGTTTATAGACCTACAACAAAAAAATATGAGGAAGTTGGATCATTAAGTAATTGCACAGATTATCAAGCGAGAGATTTAAATATAAGAGGAGTAAACAAAAAAGGAGAAAGATATGTTTTACATACATTAAACAATACAGCACTAGCAACATCAAGAATTATGGTAGCAATTATAGAAAATAACCAGCAAAAAGATGGTTCAATCAAAGTACCAGCAGTATTGCAAAAATATACAAAATTTAAAAAAATAGAAAATGCCAAAAACAAAAGAACAAAAGGAAGAAGAAATAAAAAAAGGAAATAAAGAAGAAAATCTTTATTCTGAAGAAGGAAGAGAAGTCCTTAAAGAAGAAGAGGATGAAATTTCATCTGAAGAAGAAGGTTTCATGAAAGGTTATGAAGAAGGAGACAAAGCAGCTATATGCCAGACTTGTAAGAAAGTTCTAGTGGAAGATATTGTAGAAATAGAATCTGATGGAGAAACCTACAGATTCTGCTCTAAAGAGTGTGCAGAAAAATTCAAGAAAAAACAATAATCTTTTAAATCCAATTCTCTTATTCTATAATATGAAAATAATGGCTTTAGGGGATATTCATGGAGATAAAGCTCTAACAAAGAAACAAGCAGCTAGAGCTAAAAAAGAAAAAGTAGATTTAGTAATATTATGTGGTGACTTAACTAGAGGAGAACAATCTACAGAAGGAATAGTAGGACCATTTGTTAAAAATAAATTAAAGGTAGTATTAATACCAGGGAATCATGAAACAATAGCTACAGCAGATTTCTTAGCAGAATTATATAATGTAAAGAACCTTCACGGTTACTCAATTAAATACAAAAATGTAGGTGTATTTGGTTGTGGTGGAGCAGACATAGGTTTATCACAATTATCAGAAGAGGAAATTTTTAATTCTTTAAAAAAAGGTTTCAAAGATATAAAAAAATTAAAGAAAAAAATTATGGTAACACACATGCACCCAAGAGATACAAAATCAGAATTTTCAGGATTTAAAGGAAGCAAAAGTATAAGAAAAGCAATTGAAAAATTCAAACCAGACTTTGCTTTATTCAGTCACATACACGAAGGTGAAGGTTTAGAAGAGAAAATAGGAAAAACAAAGCTAATTAACGTCGGAAGAAAGGGAATTATTCTAAAAATTTGATATATACTCTAAACTATATATTGTGTTAAATAGACAATTGGCGGAACATGCGCGCAGGATATATAAAGGAATTATTCTTAATCATAAATATGAAAAATAAATCAATAATTACATTAGAAGATTTTCCTAAAACCCAAACTTTTATCTATTTAGAAGAAAACTACAAAAATAAGTTGTTAAATAATGCTATCAAGAAAGCAGGTTCTCAAAGATTATTGGCAAACAGATTAATACAAAATATTCAAGATTTAAAATTAAAACAAACATATATCTCTTATTGGTTGAAAAATAAAAATTTAAGATTAGATATAATTTATTGGTTATTTAATTATATTAATCAAGATTTAGATAAGTCTCAAATTAAAGGAATAAAAGGGCCTTCAACAACAAAGATAATAGCAAACCCAAAACTATCTATCTACCTGACTCCTGAATTAGCAAATATTTTAGCAAAGTTTCATTGTGATGGATGTATTAGACCTATTAATGGTGGAACTACAGAGTATGTTAATAAACTATCTATTTTAATTAATGAGTTTCAAAATAATATTTCAAAAATTTTTGGGCAGGTGCCTTTTAATATCTACAAAAATAAGCAAGGAATTTTTCGTATTAGAATCCCCTTATTTATTGGGAGAATTCTTTATTACAAATTTCAAATGAATAGAATGAGAGTACCAGATTTGATAAAACAATCAAATAAAACTATAAAATCCGCTTATTTAAGAGGGGTTTTTGATGATGAAGGTTCAGTTAATGAAAAACAAGGACAAATAAGGTTAAAAATGAAATATAAGTCTTATTTAAAAGACATTAAATATATTTTAGAAAAAGATTTTGATATTGTTTGTTCTAAAATTAGACCAGAAATAAACAGGGGTTTTATTTGTTATCTTTTTAATATAAGTGGTCAGTATAATTTTATTAAATTTTTAAATAAAATAGGTTTTACACATATACAAAAGTCAAATAAATTAAAAAATAGAATTAAAAAAATTAAAGTGAAAACTTATGGGTATAAAGCAAAGGATAAAGTATATTTAATATTAAAAGAAAAGGGTCCAAAAACAGTAAAAAGTTTAGCATTAATATTAAATAGAAATAAAAGAACCATACAACAACATTTATATAAACTTAAAAAACAAAACAAAACAAATTATACAAAATTAAAGAAAAAATTTGTATATGA
>CBFCXS010000085.1:0-3836 GCA_965602085.1 Candidatus Woesearchaeota archaeon | reverse complement strand
ATCATCCAACCACCAACCATAACACCCAAAACTATAGTAAAACCAATTAATAGAACATAAGCAACCAATTGACCTTGACCTTTTTTATTCATTTTTCCCTCCTAAACTTTTACCCCAGTTATAAATTCTTCATTCAAATAAACCTTAGTCTGCTCACCTTTTTCTTCACGACTAATTATAACAATTTGAGGAGCACCAGGTTGTATATTCAAAGTATATTTCATATCTCCAATAACAATAGAAGATGTATCAGTAACTTTTTCTACTTCTCCATCACCAGTAACACTTAATGTAAAAGACATTTCATCTTCAGCTATACCACCTTCTATAGTCTCTGTTGCAAGTGTAACAGGACCAATTACAACATCTGTTTGTAAAAAATATCCAACATATTTCTCACCAAGATATTCTACCACACAAATAAATTCAAATTCAGGATTTTCAATTTTTACATAATCAGTAAAATCTCCAGTAAAATCTGTAAACTCACCTAACATATCAATTTCACCACCAGCTAACAAATTATTCATAAACTTAGCACTCTCTATATCAAAATTTTGAGAAATTTGCTCAAAATCATCTTCAATTAAAATTTGTTGAACAAAATTAGTTTGAGAAATTAGAATAAAGATAACTACACTCAAAATTAGAGCAGCAACAATATAAATTTGACCTCGTTTATTCATTAATTAAAGAATTATTGTTTAGGTTTAAATAATTTCCTAATATCAGAATAAATCTCAGAAATACTTCTCTCACCATCAACATTAACTAAAATTTTTTTCTTCTTATAATAATCAATTACAGGCAAAGTTTCCTTTTTAAAAACACCTAATCTTTTCTCAACAACCTTTTTATCACTTCTAGAAACAAGTTTTCCACCACATTTATCACAAATACCTTTTTTCTTTGGTGGGACTGTGATTATATTATATATCCCTCCACATTTTGAGCAAGTTAATCTACTAGTTATTCTTTTGATACAAAGCTCATCAGAACAAGTTATATTTACAGCTCTATCCACATCAACATTTATCTGCCCTACAGTTCTTGGAAAACCATCAAACACAACATCATCCTTACCATAAACCCTATCACTAACTATTTTTGAAACAACATCATCAGAAATCAACACCCCACTTTCAATTAATTTCTTAATTTTAACACCAACTTCACTCTTCTTCTCAACTTCCTCTCTCAAAATATCACCAGTAGCAATAACAGGAACCCTAAAAGTTTTACCTAACATTCTTGCAAAAGTTCCCTTTCCAGATCCAGGAGGACCAAATAAAGCTAGTTTCATTCTAAATCTAAACCTGCTTTTATTGCTAAATCAACTTTTTTCATAATAAATCTATCTAAAAAACTAATTTTTTTAATTATTCTTTTTTTATCAATAGTTCTTATCTGATTTAATAAAATTGTAGAATTTTTTTCAAGTTTTGAATCTTCTTTAGATAAAAAAACATTTGTTGGAAATTCCTTTGTAAATTTTTTTGAAGTTATCGCAGCAATAATTGTTACAGGAGAATATTTATTTGAAGTATTATTTTGAATTATTAAAACAGGTCTAATCCCCCCCTGTTCACTTCCAATTATTGGCTCTAAGTTTGCTAAAAAAATATCCCCTCTTTCTAAAATCATATTACCATTCCCAATCATCTAAATTTTCTATAGCTTCAAATTCTTTAGTTATCTTTAGACTTTCTTCTGCCATCTCTTTACAGCCTTCAATTAACAATTCTTTTTGCTCTCTTTTTTGTTTTTCAAAAGCTTGCATAAGTTCTAGAATTACCTCTTCATAACTCTCTTTTTTTTCTTTAAACCTATCAAGTGATTTCTTTACATCTTCATGTATTTGGATTGTTGTTATCATATTAATCTATAGAACAACTATAGTTTATAAACTTTTCTAAGCCTCAGATGGGATTTGAACCCATGACTTCAACCTTACCGAGGTTGTGCTCTACCAGACTGAGCCACCGAGGCGCTAACTGCGGGAGATAGGATTCGAACCTACGAAGGCACTAAGCCATAGGATCTTAAGTCCTACCCATTTGACCACTCTGGAACTCCCGCATAATAAAATTTAACAGAAATCGATTTATTAAACTTTCTCTTCTAATTTGTCCTTATACTTCTTCTGGCACTCATTACACACTGCTTTCTTCTTAACATAGGTACCCTTAATTTTACCCAAGAAAGTCTCCTCAACTTTACCCTTACAAATGCTACATTTAGCCATACAAAACAACTAAATTATAACATTTATATAACTTACTAAACTCTGACACCCTTCAAAAAGAAAAAGGAAAACTTCTCAGCAATTGAAGCAACTACTATTGAATACAAGATAAATAAGAAGCTTAAATCAATTATAGGTCTCAGATTAGGAACTTCAACCAACTCAGCTAACAAAATAAATGCAACTACAGCAACAGCCACACCTTTAGCAACATTCAAACCCATAAATACCTTATGTCTCAAACTTAAACTAGTCCCTCTAAATGAAAATCCAACAGCAACAAACCTAACCAACAGATAAATTAAAAATAAAACACCAGACTTAATCAAAAAATCATAGTCTCTAAATGGAATCTTTATCAACAACCCCAATAAAATAAAAACCATTATCTTCAAAAAATTTGTAAACACTTCTGAAAATTCCTGTAAAGTCTCTTTGTGTTTAACAGCCATCAAACCATATATAACTCCAAGAGCTGTTACAGCTAATATACCAGAACCGCCAATCTGCTCAGATAAAGTATATGTTATTAGAGCAGAAGCAATTATAATTATTGGAGACAGCACATGAGAATATTGCTCCTTCATTATTCTAAAAACAATCAAACCAATTACTATACCAGTTCCAACACCAGTCATAACACTCTGCAGTAAAGTTGTAAATAATTGTTGAGCAAGCAAGGTTCCCTTATACACATCCAATACTACAAGTGGAATTAAAATCATCAAAGGAGTATTCAATATACTCTCAAATTCTAAAATCTCAATTAACTTATTTTTGCCATCTTTTAACAAACTCAAAACAGCACTAGGACTTGTCCCAGACATTAAAGAAGCAAACAAACCAGAAATTAAAAATGCCTTAACAGTGTAAGGACTCCCAAATATAAAATGAACACCCAAGGTTAAAAAAATAACAGCCAAAATAAAAGAAACCAAGGCTAATTTTATAGCATAAGGAGATACAGAACTAATCTCTTTAGGCCTAAATTTAGACGCAGAGGAAAATATAATCATTATAAGAGCAAACACAGAGAATCCTGTAATAAAGGATGGATGCAAAGATATAGTTTTGAACTGACCAATTATTATACCAGCCAGTAATAATAGTAAAACATCTGATACTTTTATCTTGGTAGAGATTATTGAAAGAATTATACCTATTAATAAAAATAACGAAAACCAGGTTAAATCAATAAGATATGGTTGCATAATTCACCTCTTTGAGATTAATAAGAATAAATTTATATATAAAGTTATCTCAGATTAATTTATGAAAGAGGTTCTTGATAAAATCAAACCAAGTAAAACAGAAGAACAAATAGTTAAAACTAAAGTAAATGAGATAATGAAAGAACTAAAAAAATTAAAATTAAATGCTATATTAGGTGGCTCAGGAGCAAAAAACACTTGGTTAAAAGGAAACCATGATTTAGACTTATTTGTCAAATTTAAGAAATCAGAACAAAACATCTCCAAAAAATTAGAAGCAAAACTTAAGAAAAAATTTAAAATAGAAAAACTTCATGGTTCAAGAGATTATTTCAGAATTAAAAAAGATAGTTTCACTTTTGAAATAGTTCCTATAAAAA
>CBFCXS010000084.1:0-3943 GCA_965602085.1 Candidatus Woesearchaeota archaeon | reverse complement strand
TATAGAACTATGTTAGAAAAAGAGGATGTTCCAATAAAAGTAAATAGTGATATTCCATCATGTGAACTATGCGGATCAATTTTAATTACATCACAAGAAAGAGTTATAAGAAGATGTAGTAGATGTGCTCTACAACAAACTTAATTCTTCTCTTTTCTTAGTTTTAATACTAGTAGGAGTTTCTCCACCATGCCAACTTATTTTAGGTCTGACACGCATAGGATAAATCCTCTCAGAATTATCATCCAATATAATTGCACTACCTTTCAAACGAGGCAAATTATTCAAGTAAGCTTTAACATCTGACAATAAATAAGTCTGCATAATAGCATTAAGTGCTTCAATATCAGCTTTGGCAGTTACTCTATGAGAAAAAACTATATCACTTTGTGTCATAACATCTCGTGCAATCTCCCCAGGTTGTTGTGTAGCTATCACCATACTAATCCCTGGCTGACGACCCTCCCTCAACAAATGAATTAAAGGAATTTTAGCAGGATTATCTCCTTCTTTTGGTAAAAATATATGTCCTTCATCAATAAACAACCAAATTAAAGGTTTCTCCTGAACTTCTTCTTCACCAAAATATTTTGAACCTTCTTCTATTGCTTCTAACTCTTCAGCTTTTCTAGAAACAATTCTTTCAGATAATATTTTTTTAGAAAGCAAACCAACTACTAACCCTTTAATGTTTCTTCCTTCTTTATATGCACTAATATCTAATATAGTTATTTTACCTGGTTGAAGTAACTCACTTACTCTTGTCCCCATTCTAGAAAACAACCCCCACTTTTGTGCAGCTAAGAATCTATTCTCACAAGCATCCTTAACATCTTGTTTACTTCTTTTATCAACCTTAATTCTTCTTATTATATCAATTATATCATAATCTCCTTCTTCTTTTAAATCACTTACAATTCTATCAATTAAAATTCCAATTGGTTCAATTATATTAATCTCAAAAACACCACACCAATCACTAGAATTTAATTCAGAAGTTTTAATTGAAAAACTATGATCAACTGGTAAACCTTTTTCTTTATATTCTTCAAAACTCCCTTGAGGAACATAAACATCAATATCAAAACCTTCAGGCTCCAAATTCCATTTTTTTAATAAATCTTCTTGTCTTTCATTTGGATATTTCATTGTCCAGAAAATTCCCATTGTATCAAAGAACAACATTGACAAATTTTTCTTAATATCATGAGGCAAGCGAGACATTTCTTCAGCCATAACAGAAAGCGAGTAAGATTTTCCAGAATTATGAGAAATTATTCCATTAGCTATAAATGAATGGTTCTTTGGAACTCTTAAATCATAAACCTTTTTTATCCCTTTTATTTTTGAAATTTTTTTTATTTTTAATGGTTCTAAATCTTTAGAAAGAACATTATCCCCAATATTAAATTGGTATGCTTTTAACCACAATAGAGATAACAATCTATCTCCTGTAACAGCTAATAAAGGGTGCTCTCTGGTAAGTTCTATTTTTCTGCCATTTTCAAATTTTATTTTTAATAACTCTTCATCCTCAATTGAATATTCTAAAAATTCTGCATTTTCCCATTCAAATTTTTTAGTTTCTTTATCAAACGATAGAATTTTATCTTCATTTTCATTAAAATCTTTTATAAACTTATTACCTTTGTCTGTAAAAACTAAGGTATCTCCAGTTAGACAGCCTCTCTTACCAGCTACAAGTACAACATGTGATCTAGCAACATCCATTAAAACTTTATTAGAAAGTGAAGTAGTTGCACCCATCTTAACATAACTTCTACCTAAATATATAGTTCCTCTCTCACCAAACTTTTTCTTGTCACTCTCTGTTCTTCCTAGTATAATGTTATAAACCATCTTACTTTTTCTTTAATTCCCCCTTAATTAAAAGTTCAACTTTGGAACTTACTTTCATTCCTCTTTCTTTACAATACTGAGCAAACTTATTTCTTATATCTTTCTCAATAGTTAAAGTTATTTTTTCCTTTACCATATTTATACATACTTATTAATACTTATAAGTATATAAACCTTTTCATAAGATTTATAAAGTATATACTAAAATATACAGGTGGTTAAAAATGAGCTTATTACACCCTCAAAATATGGAAGAAGCAAAATCAATTGTTAAGAATTATAGAGTTGATGCTACATTAGAAAAAATTGCTATAAGTTTAACAGGTATAAGTTTCTTAGGTTCTATTACTAGTTTTGCAGTAGTAGGAATCTCACATTTATTAGGTTCTGATGAAGTTGCTGGATATGCTGCAACAATTGGTTGTTTTTCTGGTATAGCATGTTGTTTTGGAACACTAGGTTTAATGGTTTATGGAATGAATAGAAATAATCTTTCTAGTGGAGATCTTAATATGGATTATTATGATAATGCTAGACAATATATAAAAGAACGTAAAGAATTATCAGACAAATTAAATTAATAATTATTTCTAAATATGAAATAGGAATTAACCATCCTCTAATAAGTTTATGTTTATGGTCTCTCTTTCTGTGTTCTATACTTATATGTAAGTGATCTATTAAAAAATGAGGAACATAAATAGCAAATACAATATAAGAAAGTTTAAAATTAATTGTTGAAAAAATTAATAAGAAAAAAGTTATAATCAAAAAAGTTGGCCAATGATGAATAAAAGTCCATTCATGCCATCTTTTATGCTCTTGAAAAGTATGATTCCAGCATTCTTTTAAATTAATTTTCTTTTTATGTTTGTAATAAGAAATTAAATGGTCTATATCTATTAAAACAGATAAAATTGCAATTAAAAAAGCAAACCATAGATTAAATAATCCTAATCTTATACCAATTAATCCAAATATCAAACCAACTAAAAAGTGAGTATGTGGTAACATCTAGATTAAACAAAAGCTTTTTAAATCTTATAAATTTTGTTATCTCCTATGATAAACCAAATAAAGACAGTATTATTATTAGGTATTTTAACAGCATTGCTTTTATTTGTTGGGCAGTACTTTGCAGGAACACAAGGTCTAACAATAGCTTTTATTTTTGTATTAATAATGAATGTAGGAACTTACTGGTTCTCAGATAAAATAGTCCTAAAAATGTACAGAGCAAAAGAGGTTACAGCTTCACAATATCCAAAAATTCACAGAATTGTTTCAAATTTATGTAAAAAAGCAGGTTTACCAAAGCCTAAAGTATATATAATTCCAACAGAGGCAGTCAATGCATTTTGTACTGGAAGATCCCCAAAACATGCTAGCATAGCTTTTACTAATGGAATTTTAAAATTATTAAATGAAGATGAATTAAAAGGAGTAGCAGCACATGAACTTGCACATGACAAAAATAGAGATATGCTAATTTCAACTATTGCAGCAACAATTGCAGGTGTAATTTCTTATTTAGCTTTCATGGCTAGGTTTGCAGCAATCTTCGGAAGGTCAAATAGCAGAGATTCAGGAAGAATGTTTGAAATGTTAGCTTTAGCAATTTTAGCACCAATTTTAGCATTAATAATTAGATTAGCAATCTCAAGGTCAAGAGAATATTTAGCAGATGCAACAGGTGCTAAATTAATTCATAATGGAAAACCTTTAGCTTCAGCATTATTAAAATTAGAAAAAGCATCCAAAAAGATACCAATGAGAATGGGTTCTGAGGCGACAAACCATATGTTTATAGTTTGTCCTATAAGAGCAAGAAGATCACTACTTTCTATGTTTTCTACTCATCCTAATGTTACAAACCGTGTACAAAAATTAAATCAAATGAAGTTCTAAATAGCTTTCCAAAGATTTTCATTAAAATGTCCTTTTCCTATAATCCCTACTTTATTTTGTTTTTTTAATTGGTTTAAATGACCAAGAATAGAACTATGTCTTAATATCAATTTTCTAGAAAGTTGTTTAGCAGAAAGATGTTCACTATTCAAATAATTTATAATTAAATCTTTGG
>CBFCXS010000083.1:0-4067 GCA_965602085.1 Candidatus Woesearchaeota archaeon | reverse complement strand
TGCTTACCCATTTCCTATGACATGTTTTGAAATCTCTTGTCATTGAAATATCCCATATAGGTTTTATCCAATAACCTTTAGGAGTCTCTTTCAATAAAGTATATTTACGTTCAAGAACTTTAATTCCAATATTAGCATAATGAACTTCTTCAAATCTATAAAAAAACATGATTTCCCTATTATTTATATTTTTTTACATATCCAACATAACTTTATATCGTTTATTGCCAACAGTTTTTTCTGAAACCCCTATCCATTTAGCAGGTATCATGATTGTCTTTCCCTGCATATTCACAAATTTATCACTTCTAAATGTCCTTGGGTGTGCTCTCCTTTCATGAATTTTCGGAGATTTTCTTCCACTTCCTTTATTGGGTATATCTTCTTTTATTATCTTTCTGATTTCTTTAGGTTTTAATAATATATATTTTTTTCTATCATCCGATCTATTAATTTTTATATTTCGTTTTTTCTTTTTCTTTTTCTTTGTCTTCGGCAAAGAAGGAGATATCTCCAATATAAATTTATTAGGAGTATTTGCATATAAAATTTCCTGCATAGCAGTCATTGCATTAATACCTGCTGATTTAACATGGAATGCCGATAATTCTGGAAGTTTATCCAATTCTTTTCTATCATAATCAGCAAAAATATGTTTCTTTCGAAATGGCTTTACATAGGCTATTACTACCCTATCCATTCTTACCTGTGTAAGAAAATTATGTGAATCCACATACTCTACTGATTCAATTGATCCAAATGCAAAACACAATGGATCATAATCAAGCATCCCTTGGTCTCTAACCCATTCTTTCATTTCTGTATTTTTTCTAGCATCTTCTTCTGCTTCATCTCTAAATACATTTTCAGGAGAATTCAATCTAACTACATCAATAAATTTTCTCTCTTGATTGATTCCCCTTGCATTTTTTTCAATATCTTCAATAATAACTAATCCTGCATCATCTTCAATTGCAATGGATTGAAAAGGAAGCATAAATTGTTCTCTCAAGAAAACAAGAATATCATCATCTATTTCCTTTGGTAAAAACTCATGTGGAATTCCGGGAAAGTGAAACAGTTTGATTGACCTTAATTTTTTCTCTAGTTCAGGTATCTCTCTTTCAGCTATTCTACACATTTTATCAAATAACATATCTTTCCTTTCAACTCACATCTTTTTCATATCTGATTCTTAATCTATCAGGATCAACCATAACATCCTTTTTGTTTAATACCCTTACTTGTGCTGATTCTGGAATTTCAATTTTATATTTTTCTAAAACGTGCTCACTGATGAGAACAGAAATTTCATCCCACGTAACAAAATGAGTTATTATTTCTTTTATTTCTGTTTCTATCATGATTGCTTTCCTTTTCCTTTCAGTTTTTATCATTCCTTTGATTTCCTTGATTCCTTAATGCTTCTTAGGAAAATTGGATTTGATTCATTCTCATCAATAGCTTTACACATATGAAGAAGAAGAATATCACATTCATTATCCCCTGCTATATCCCCCATCATGTAACGTAAATTCAGAGATTGTTTAACCTGTCTGAACATATCATCTGTCATTGCAACAGTTACCCTATGTGGATATTTTGAATCCAATTTAGAATCCCCCTGTCAATTCAACACGAACAGAAAGTTCAGCATTGTCGATTTTGTAGGTAAGACCTTCCCTGATTATTTGAGCAAGAAAGATAGCAAGAGCTTTCATTCCTTCTTCATCCCTACGAAAATTAATTGACTTCTGCATGATTTTTTCCTTTCAAATTTTAGTAACGGTGTCTTCCCGTAGCTTTTCTGACTTTGAACATCCAAATTGAATCAGTTCCACTAGCTCTACCAAGTTTTAATTTACCATTCAAACTCTTTATAACAAGACCTTCAAACTCATCAGGATTGCCTAAATCACCACTAATATATTCATCATAAACCTTTTGAAAATTAACGTAATATTGATTGATTAAATGAACAGTATCATTATGATTTTGAAAAGTCCCTGAAAAAGAACCCAAAGTTTTCAATGTCCCAATGAAATACTTTTCAAGAATATCACGTCTTTCATCAAAGATTAATTTATTCAACACTTCATCCCTGTAAACATGGATATCATAAATCACAAGCTTATGACTGACTCCATGAACTTTATTATGCCTAAGTCCAGCATCAAACAAGAAATATCCGGTATCACCAAACTTTTCAACCAGAATTCGGGTTATCTCATTTTTTCCATCTTCATAAATCGGATTTGAATTATAAGTTAACTCTTTACCATGCCTATCCCAAAAATGAGCAACACCATTGATCAAATGCAGTTCACATCTTTGCTCATTAAATTTAGGTTCAGCCACATAAACCGGATCAAAACTCATCTGCCCAAAAGCATCTGATTCTTTTAAAATCAATTGTGGTTTTTCAGGATAGAAGTATGTAAATTTTTTGAGTTTCATTCTACTATATTCCCTTTATTAGCTATATCCCTAATATCTTCAATTTTCTCACAATCATCATACTTAACCAAAACCCACGGCCCATGTTTTTGAATCAAAGCACTATCATCAATAACTTTACCTTGTTTTTCAGTTTTAAGATTCACAACATTATCACCACTTCTATGAGGATAATCTAATGGATTCTCAACTACATTTCTTCTTCTTAACATTATACCACCAATACCTTTAAACCTTTTTCCTTGAGTTTATCATAATCAAAAGCATCAGGATCATAAATATTGATTACAGCATAACCTATGCAATCGGTCTCTGAAAATATTCCAACTTTCCTAACCCCTTTAAAAATCTTATCTGTTGTGATTTTATATTCCATAATATTTTTCCTTTTAAGGGGGGAATTTCTCCCCCCTAAAAGTTACCTTAATGAAGGTTTAGATTGTTTCATGAGAAGTTTAAGGTCTTCATAAGCACCTTCACCAAGAGTATAAACCTTTTCATCAAAATCAGCATCTACCGTATGGTATTTCACAGTTTCAAAAAATTCGGGAAATTCCTTCCCAACCATTTTGACAAACTTGGCTTTAAGTTTTTCATCTTTGAATACTTCAGCCTTTAGTTTAACTTCAGTATTGGCATTGAGAAAATCATCAGGATTTCCTTCCCCACCTTCAATGATGTTTTTGATTTCATCAACATCATCTTCTTTAAAACTCCATTTATTAGCAGTTATGAAATTAACATGACTATCTTCTGTTCCCAACTTATAGGATTTCTGAAATTTGCCAGAAAAGGCATTTTGATCTTTAAGATTTATCCCAAATTCAATTATTTTCGGTTCTGCTTTGGCAATATTGCTTTCAGCAGTTTTCTTAGCTTTCTTTGCAGCTATCAGATTATCAATCTCTGATTGAATATCTTCGGCAACGGGAAGAATTTCACCATTTTTCTTCTTCGATTTAGCATCTGCTTTTTTGGTGACATTCGTATTTAAAAGATCATCAAATGCATCAGCTTGACCAAATTCGTCTTTTTTTATGAAATCCTTGATTTTTCCCATGAGATTTTTTCCTTTCAAAGTTTGTTTTTGATTGTTTATAATTTCATTATATTCTATTTCAAAAGCAATGTCAAGAAAAATGTTAGATATATTCTATCTTTTTTTTAGTTTTCATAATGATCAGAACAATCAGACCATGCTTCTTCCAGACGTTCTTCAGCAGTTTTATAAATTTCAGATAGATTACCAATACAAGTCCAATAATCGGTATCAATGGCACTCACATCAGCTACTCTATCAGCTAATCTATGAGCAGCATCTTTAGCACCATAATTAGGATGATAAAAACCTTCCTCATCCTCAACATAACCTTTAAATATATGGTTATGATCATAGACTTCACCATCTACATAGGCACGAACAATAAGATCATAAACCACAATCTTACCATCTTCTGCCCATTTTTCATAAAGATCAGTTTCAATCACATCTACCCTTGAAATAGTGAGTCTAGCCATTTTTTGTCTCCCTGTTATTTTGCTGTTTGTTTTCATGCCATACTATATAGCAATTGGTGTGCCAAACCCTGAAAAAAGGCTAAAAATCACCT
>CBFCXS010000082.1:0-4154 GCA_965602085.1 Candidatus Woesearchaeota archaeon | reverse complement strand
CTTGATCTTGAGGAAGAAATGATGGACATTCTTGCCTATGAAATCACTCAAGAAATTGACCGTGAACTTATTGCAGCTATTGATGCCACAGTTAGGGGAGTATCAGGGTATGATACCACATGGGATTTCCTAGCAAGTGCTCAAGGTGTTAAGGGTAGATGGGAGATGGAACGATACAGAGAACTTTACCATCATATCATCAGACGTACCCAAGACATTGCAATCAATACACGTAGGGGTTCGGGTAATTGGATTGTTGGTAATCCAAGAGGTGTTGCTATTCTTGAAACTCTAGCAGCTTTTGCTATTGCTCCCGTTCCTGGGGATGTAACCACACAACCTACGGGTGTTTCCAGAATTGGTTCACTTGACGGTAGACTTGTAGTTTATAGAGATACCTTTGAGAGTAGAGACCAGTTTATTGTAGGTTATAAAGGGCCATCAGAGTATGATACGGGTGTAATTTATCTACCTTATATCCAGTTGCTTGCAAGTAGAGCAGTCTTTGAGAATTCGTTCCATCCGACTGTAGGACTTATGAGTAGATATGCAATTCACAACCACTTGTTCGGAGCAAGAGAATATTATCAGATGATTCAGTTGACTAATATTCCTCAATAATAAGGGGTTAGCTGTAGGAAGACTTTAAGCTACGAATAAAAGGGAGTTCATTTCATTTTTTGGACTCCCTTTCTTTTTTCATATATTTTTTATCTCTAGTAATAAATCCTTTAACTTTTTCTTCCGATGCTTCTATAAGATATGCCATATTATACATTTCACTTAAAGAAAGAACATTTTTAGGTGAATGAACATTGCATTCTTCAATTCTATTTTGTCCACTTAACTTAAATTCAAGTTCTGAACATCTTGCTAAGACATTACCAAACTCTGTTCTACAATATTGCAGATATTTACAGTTATGGCACATACCAATTTGATTTTTTAAAATACTATTATCTTTTGTTCCATGAGACTCATAGGGGTCTAATCCTATTTCAGTTGATATTGATTCTAATTCATGTTCTATTTTTTGTTTCTCACTATTTTCTAAATCAGAAAATTTTCTGCTCATTACTAACCTTTTCAATTTCAAAGTATTTTCCTTTTTTTGATTCTATAAATCCTGCTTCTTCCATTAACATATCTATTATTTTATCAGGATATCCATCTTTATAGATTATCTTGACCACTTGTGTATTAGCTAATAATCGAAAACACATACTACAAGTTTTATTGGTACAATAAACTGTAGACCCTACTAGAGATACCCCATAAGTTGCAGCTTGACTAACTATATTTTGCTCTGCATGAATTACTCTGCATAGTTCTTGTCTTTCACCTGAAGGAACATTCAATTCTGTTCTAAGGCAAGTTTGACAATGTTTTGCTCCTGATATTTGACCATTATATCCAGTTGCCAGAATCCTTTTATCTTTAATGGCAATAGCTCCGACTGCCCTTCTTAGACAGGTTGATCTTTTAGCGACTACTTCAGCTATTTCCATAAAATATTCATCCCAAGATGGTCGATTTTTCATATCCACAGCATATTTCTCCTTTTTTCCTTTATAATATCATGAAAATATCAAAATGTTAATGATATTTATTGACAAAAACAAAAAAACATGATAGAGAATTAAGAAATCTATAAATATATATGATAGGTTAAAAAATATAGGGGGATTTATCATATATGCCGACAAATACACAAGAAATAAATTTAGATGGATTAAATGATATCTTTAATGCAGGGGATGAAATAGATAGAGACCTTGAACAGAAAAATATTGACTTTCAAACCGATATAGGGTATGATGATCCATTAGAAGCATTAAGGAATAATATTCATAATGCCAATCAACTTCTTGAGAAAATTCAACATGAAATGAATAATGGTAATTTTAGTGCAAGACTGTCTGAAGTAGCGTTTGGTATTATTAATTCTATTACTCAAGCATCAAAAGAAATCATATCTGATAGAAATTATGGTGAATATCTTTTAGTAAGAAAAGCATTAGTTCAGTTAAAAGCTAAAGAAATAGAAATAAAAGAACAAAAACTAGTTAGACCTATGAACCAAACAAATGTTCTTCTTACTACAAGAGAAGATTTACTTAAAGTTTTAGAAAATAAAAAACCAAAAGAGATACATCAAATAGAAAACAAAATCATTAAAAAGGAATGAAAAATGATGAATCAAGACTTCAGAAATATTATTTTACAGCAGCAGGAAGAAGAAGGGCCAAAAAAATGGAATGGAACCGTAGTCGAATACATGGAAATGGTTCAAAAACAACCTGAAGTATCCATGCTATCTCCTGCAAGGGTCTTTAATATGATTTTTAAAAAAGGGGTTGAACCCGTACCTGAAAACAGAAAGACTAAGGGGTATGAAGACCTTGTAAAATACAATTTTTTTGAAGGGAAAATCTTTGGTTCATATGAAGCAATTCATGACATTGTAAAATTTTTGAAAGCAGCAGCTAGAAGAACTGAAACCGGAAAAAGAATTTTAATGATGATGGGGCCAGTTTCTTCAGGGAAATCAACCATTGCATATCTAATTAAAAATGGATTGGAAATGGATGATGCTCCTATTTATAGGATTAAAGGGTGTCCAATTCATGAAGACCCGTTACATGCTATTCCATTGAGAAACAGACTTGAATGGAATGAAAAATTAGGTGTCAGAATTGAAGGAACCCTTTGTCCTGTCTGTCAGTTAAATATTGATGCAAATTATACCGATGAAAAAGGATTTGCAAGGTGGCATGATTTACCTGTTGAAAAATTTGAACTTTCTGAACAAAGAAGATGTGGGATTGGAACCTTTTCTCCTTCTGATCCTAAATCTCAAGACATTACTGAACTGATCGGTAAGGTCAATATGTCAAAACTGCATATGTTTGGGGAATCAGACCCTAGAGCATATCAGTTTGACGGTGAACTGCAAGTTGCTAACAGGGGAGTAATCGAATACATTGAAATTTTGAAAGCCGATATTAAATTTCATCATGTTTTAATTACTCTTGCTCAAGAGCAAGTGATTAAAGCTCCCGGTTTTCCTCAAATGTACCTTGATGAGCTTATTGTTTCTCATACCAATCAAACCGAATTCGATAAATTCAGAAACAATCAAGAAAATGAAGCATTACATGACCGGATGTACTATGTTCGTGTTCCGTGGAATGATACCATCAAAGATGAGATTGAAATTTATAAAAAACTCATTGCTGAATCCGAATTTTGCAATATCCACACTAGTCCAGGTGCTTTAGAAGTTGCTGCTCAATTTGCCATATTGACTAGGCTATATCCTTCTAATAAAATCAACCTGATCAAGAAAATGAAGCTTTACAATGATGAATATCTTGAAGAATTCACCAAAGGAAAAGATAAAGACGTTAAAGCTATCAGGGAAGAAGGAAGAAAAAATGGAGAGTGTATGTCCGGTATTTCTCCAAGATTTATTATTAATGCCATTAATATTTGTCTAGGTCAGAAAGAAAATGTTGATACAGGCAATGAATATCAAGGATGCATTACTGCTCTTGATATGATTAGAGCTTTAAGGGATAACTTTGAACATCATATTGGTGGACAGGAAAAAGATAAAGAAACCTATATGAATCTGCTTATCAGTAAAGAGGAATCAGTTGCTTCTGAATATAAAGAGTTTGCCAAAAAAGAAGTAAGTAAAGCTTTTATTCATGCCTTTGATGATCAAGCTGATGAGCTTTTTATGAGATATGATATAAATTGTAAAGCCTTCTGTAAAGAGGAAACTGTTTATGATGAGATTACAGGGGAGCATAGAGAACCCGATGAAGCTATTATGAGAGCAATTGAAGAATTAATTCCCGTTCCCAATGAATCAAGAAGGGAATTCAGAAAGCATATATATGTCTACAAATCAGATACATTAGAAGAAGGCAAAAAATGGTCTTGGAATACTTATAAACCTTTAAAAGAAGCAATCGAAAAAAAATTGATGAATGATCTTAAAAATGTTGTTACTCTTTCAATTGCTAATACAGTTTCCACTTCTCCTAAAATAAAACAAAGAAGAAACAAAGCACTTAAAACCTTAAGGGATAAAGGTTATTGTGATCATTGTGCAAAACAACTACTTGGTTTTGTCGGAGAAATTT
>CBFCXS010000081.1:0-4188 GCA_965602085.1 Candidatus Woesearchaeota archaeon | reverse complement strand
AGTAAAGTCATAGAAATATATTTAAACTAATTTTCTTTTATTTATTATATGGATAAGAGGTCTTTGATAATTATTGTTGCTATTATTCTTATTATTCTTGGTGCCCTATTTATTTACAAAAAAGGCTGTGATGATGAGGAATGTTTTAATGAAGCTTTAGCTAAATGCAGTCCTGCAAAATTATATAGTTATAGAAATAATAATTTGTACTTGTATAAGATTTCTAGAAGTTTAGGTGACTGCAAATTGTATATTAAGGTTGAGAAAATGGCAATTGGTTCTGAGCCTTCTTTAGTTAGGTTGTTAGAAGGGAATAGTATGAAGTGCAGGATACCAGATGATGTTACTATAACATTAGATGAGATGGAAAACTTACTTGATTATTGCCACGGCACTTTGAAGGAAGGACTTTATCAAATAATGCTGGAGAGACTCTATGCTTTAGTTGTTAGAGACATGAGTGGAATTATAGATAAAGCTCAAGAAATATTAAAAGTGTAGAAAGTTTTAAATATTACTTAGTCTTACTTAGTCTTATGGAAACAATTACTATAAAAGTAGAGAAGAATATGGCCAAAGAAATAGACGAAGCTATGAATCCAAACTACAGTACAAAAACTGAGTTTATAAGAAGTGCTCTTAGAGATAAATTAGAGGAAATTAAAAGAGATAAATTAATTGAAGAGTTTATGAAATTTAGAGGAAAGGCAAAGAAAAAGACAACTTATGAAGAAAATAGGAAAACAAAGTGGGAAGTTAGTAAGGAATTTGAAAAAATGTTAGATAAAAGATTTAGTTAGTTACTTTTTAAAATTTTGCAAACTTTTTCAATAACTTTGTTAAGTTTTTCTTTTTTTAAAAAACCAACTTTATTTTCAATCAAAGATTTATCTATTGTAAAAAGTCTATTAGGTCTTATTAAACTTACTAAATTTAATTTTCCTTTAACAAAATCTTCTTTATAAAGAATAATTGAATAATTATCTACCCTTGCTTGGCTTGTAATCTGAGACATAATAAAATCATCACCTTGTAAATTAGCTATGATTAAAGCTGGTCTTCTTTTGGTGTTTGTTAAATCAGAAAAAGGAATTACTACTACATCTCCTTTTACAAATTCTTCCATGCTTTTTCATCCTCTTTACTTAGCCAATCTTTTGCTAGAATTTTTTCACTTGCTAAAGCTGTAAACATTTTTTCACTTATTTGATTCATTGGTCTTATTTCCAAATGGTCATCAAAAGTTACTATAGCAATTTTTGATCCTATTTTAAAACCTTCAATTTTTCTAATATTTTTAGGAATAGCTATTTGACCTCTTTCTGTAATTTTAACTGTTTTCATTTCTAATATTGACATTTTCTTATTTGTAAGATAAGTAAGAATTAATATATAAATGTTTTGATATTTATAAAAAGTGTAGGCTTCCTGAAATTGACAAAAACAAGGAGTAAAAGTTACCTTGTATCTTTCTTGGCTCTGTGACCCTACAAGCACCGATAATCATAATAAGTGCTGCTTTGTTCCCAACCTGACACGATTCAGATGAACACCGATCAAGTAGGACAAAGCTTCATAGTCGGAAACAAGACTTTCATTCAAAGTCTAAGCCTCAATCAAGCATTCAACTCCATCATAAGCCCATTTATGGTAACAGGACAGGGCTAATGTCCCAGTCTAGCCTACAGAATGATTTATGGTATTTTTGCTTTTAAAGGTTTCTTTTGACTTAATTGTTATTAATTAGTAGTAACAAGCAGAAAGGTTTATAAAGCCTAAACCTGTAAAAAATATATGAATATTATAAAATATATTGGACAAAAAGCAAATAAAATATCTAAAGGTGCGAAATCTTTAGGAGCTAGAATTGCATTAATAGGCGCTCTTACATTTGGTGGATGTGATTGGAGTGAGTTTTATGGTTCTGATTTTTATAATTTTCTTTATCCAAGCCCTTATAGTGGTTTAACATTAGAAGAAGTAGTTTCTATGGTAGATACCCCAAGAGAAGCACAAAATTTTATGAATTATGAGATTGATTATGCTTATGGAGATTTAAGTGGGAGACCAGAACCACTAAATAGAGCTCAATGTCAAAGCTTTAGAAAAACATTTGAAAGGAAAAAAGGAATATGTAGAGATGGTTCAATTGCTGTTGCTGCAATGCTTCAAGATGATGGTTTTCCTTCATATACTTTATCTGCTGAATTTGATATAAATACTGGAAAATGGTCAGGTCATTCTGTATTTGTTTATCAAGATAAGAATGGAAAATGGGGTTCTGCTGGAATTAATAGTAGTGATTTTAGACACCCTTTATATGATTCTCTTGAAGATATAGCAAGGGATATTGCTGGGGATTATGATGAAATATATAGAGGATTTAGATTGTATGATCTTTCCTTATTAGACTTAGTAGAAGGTACTAATCCTGGATTTGTAAGAAACAATCCTTTTTGTATCAAAATAGAACGTGATTATTCAACTCTAACTGGCTCTGTATCTAAAAAAGGGGATAAATATGAAGTTTCTTATGAAGAGAATACTCCTGACAGCACTATAATTAAAACTGCTTTGTATACTGAAGATGTTTTTGATGATTATTTTCACCAAGAGCAATGGGTGGAACCTTGTGGAAGCGAACCAACCTTTACATTGGAATGGACTGTCTTACAAAGAGCACCATTTAGACTTCCAACTGAAACAAATATGAATATGACTGCTAATTTAAATGAGTCTGAAGTTAGTGAGAGCAATGAACACTCAAATATAGTATATAATGAATTAAAGAAAAAGGAAAGTGAGGAAGTAGAAGTTGAAAGATATAGGAATGGAGAACTTACTTGGTATGCTATACAATCTAAAACTTTCCATCCAAATGAAGTACCATCTACTATTACTGAATATATAAGTGTAGATGGAGATAGAGAGTTTGATAAGATTGTATATGTAGAATGTGATTCTAATGGAACTCTTATTAGTGAAGAAACTGAATGGTTAGAATAATTTTTTATTTTCTATGCAAGAATTTGCGGTTGTGATAAGGTTGATGATATACCTTTACCTATGTTTAACCAAAAATATCAGTAGGAAGGCCCCCTTCTTCAGGTTCTGGAAATTGTGAAACAATATCATCTAAATCTTTATCATCTTTATCTTCTTCCAAAGAATCAACATTTTCTTTTTCTGTATCTTCTTCCTGTAGTGGAATACAACCCACTAAAAATATAAATAGAATTAATATAGAAACTATTGTTTTTGATATATGAAACTATACATCAAACCTTTATAAAAGAGAAAAGAAGCAAAAGCCTTATAAATCCAAAGATAATCATAATATTAACAATCCTTGGATTGTGAGTATGATCCCCGGTAATCTTGTTGTTGCCGGATGTTTTATTATTATTCTTTATAATGTTGGAGGTTTATTAAATTATGGAAGATACTTTGATTTTTGTTGATGATGGTTTTTTTGGTCTTGTTAAAAAAAAATTTAAAAAAGAAACAGGAAATAATAATAAATACCTTCAAACCTTTAGAAATATCTGTAAAAAAGAAAAATTGAATTTAAAACATGTTTTTATTTATACTGCTCCTCCTTATCAAAGCCCAAAACCTACAAAAAATGAAATTTTTATGATTAATCGTTATACCAATATGGTTAAAATGTTAAAAAAGAAAAAATGGATTACTTTAAGAGAAGGAAGATGTCAACGAACTTTAAATAAAGATAAAAAATTTGATTATTGCCAAAAAGGAGTTGATGCATTAATTATATTAGATATGTGTGATTTTAAAGAAGATTTTCCAGATATTAAAAAAATAATACTAATAGCTTCTGATTCAGATTTTGTTCCTGTTATTGAAAGAATGAAGAAAAAAGGGAATGAAATAATATTATATACTTATTTTGATAGAAAAAGAAATTCTAGATTTTCAACATCAAATCATTTATTAAAAGTTTCTTCAAAGTGGGTAAAGTTAGAAGCAAAAGATTTTGAAGATTCATGAAATACTCCAAACCATTAAACCTCTCTACTCTAACCAATACTCAACCAAATTTAGTGATAAATTTGCTAGACATGTATAGTATCATGACATATGTCACTTGGTTATACACTATGCTAGAATTTGCGGTTGTGATAGGGTTGATGATATACCTTTACCTATGTTTAACCCTAATTGTGC
>CBFCXS010000080.1:0-4269 GCA_965602085.1 Candidatus Woesearchaeota archaeon | reverse complement strand
ATATTAAATGAGAAAGATGCGACAAGAATAATTAAGATAGTTGAAGCGAGTATAAGATTATTATTATTTTTTAAAGCCTTACTCATCTAGACACCTCTGCATATATATAAATAGTAATTTGTTTATTTTTAAATATTACTATTGATAGAGTATAGAAAACTATATAAAAAACTAAGATAATTTAAAGATAAAGGTATAACAATGATAGAATTGGGTGGCAATATAAAGCTTGACGGCTTTGAGGGTATAGAACCAGCACAACTTATAGTTATTAAAAAAGTTGTTGGTAATTTTGCAAAGCAGTATTCTGAAAAAGTTGAAGTTAAGGAATTAATGATTAAGTTGGAAGATAAAAATAAAGTGACTGTTACATTGAATGGTGAGATAACTGAGAGTGATGAGGGTGACAATTTATTCTATGTGCTGAATGGTTTGCTTGTTAAAGTAAAAGAGCAATTAAAGTAAGGTTTATAGAGATTTAAACCAAAACATTTATATACTAAAGGTAAGTTAATTTACCATATGGTAAGAAAAGTTACTAATCCTAAAATAATATCTTTGTATGTTGATGATTATAGTAAAAGGTATTATCTTAGAGAATTAGCTTCTTTATTACAAAAACCACATCAGACAATAAAACCTTATTTGGAAGCATTAACAAAGGAAAATATATTAATGAAACATTTAAGAGGTAAAATACTTGAGTTTTCTTTGAATTTCAAAAACAAGAAAATATATAATTATTTGATTATAGCTGAAAAAGACAGATTAATGGAGAGATTAAAACAAGATTCTGTTTTAGATATTTTATATGAAAAACTTTCCAAATTTTTTGATAAGAACATGTTTATTATATTTGGTTCAGCAGTACAGGGCATAAAGAAAGGTTCTGATATAGATCTGTTAGTTATAGGAAAACAAAATATATCAAAAGAAATAGGGGATTTTGAAGAAGTGTATAGCAGAAAAATACATAAGATACAAGTGAGCGATTTAAATAAACCAAATTTAACTTTTATTAAGGAAATATATAAAAACCATTTGATTTTAAATAACACAGAACAAATTATAAGATTTTTTGGAGGGTTATATGAAAAGAATAAGCTGGTGTAAAAAACAAACAAGAGGTGTTAAGTTAGTAAATCCAAATGAAAATCTTAGTAAGGAATATTATGAAAATGCAGAAGAAAGTTTGAAAGTTTTGAGAAGTATAAAAGAAACAAAATCTAATATGTGGTTAGCAACTACTAAATATTATATTGAATATTTTGCTGTTTATTCTGTGTTAATGAGGTTAGGTATTAAATGTGAGATACACGACTGCACTATTGCTTTGGTTAAATTTCTTGAAGAGGAGGGTGTTCTTGATAAAGGTATTTCTAAAATGCTAGATAAAGATAAAGAATTAAGAATAGATAACCAATATTATCTTAAGAATAAAGCTGTTGATGTAGATTTTGATAAGTTATCTGGTTTTTTGATTTTGGTTAAGGATGCTTTGGGGCGGTTAGATGATGATAAGATTAAAGATTTAAGGGAGAAGATTGGTAAATTCTAAATAAATATTTAGTCAGATTTTTGGCTTTTAAGGGACAAAAAAGAAACCTTGATATAGGAGTATATATTTAGAATTAATATGGCCTCAATATTTTTAAAACTTGAAGGAAATACTGTAAAAAATAGACTTTGGAATTTTTTAATAGTTTATTCAGAATTTGATTATTCTATGAAGGATATAGCTAAGTTTTCAGAAGTAAGTTATACTGCTTTAAAAGAAATTTGGAAAGAGTTTGTTAAAAGAGGAGTAGTTGTTCATACAAGAAATGTAGGAAAAGCTAAAATGTATAAATTAAATAGAGAGAATCCTTGTGTTGAAAAATTTATAGATTATTATTGGAGTGTTGTTAATTTAGAAGTTGAAAAAGAAGTTGGTGAGAAAGTTTTAGTTTCTACAAGATAAAGTAAGGTTTATAAAGGGAGGATTTCTATAGTTTTGTATGAGAAGAAAAGGCGGATTTAGACGGAAAACTAGAAGCAAATTAAGAAAGCGAAGAAGTGATAGAGGAAAAATAAGCATCACAAAATACTTGCAGAAGTTCAAAATTGGAGATACAGTCTGTTTGAAAGCTGAGCCTGCTGTTCAGCACGGAATGTACTATCCAAGATTTCATGGAAAACATGGAGTTGTAAAGGGCAAGCAAGGGAATTGTTATATAGTCGGGATAAAGGATAAGAACAAAGCAAAGGATTTAATTGTCCATCCTGTACACTTGAAAAAATGAGCAATTTAGAAGTTGTTGAACAAAAAGCATTGACTATGGTTGATGTTAAGAAAGAAATCGATAAGATAGAGAAAAGAACCAAAGAATTAGCTCCGAGAACTGAGAAAACCAAAGAATATTTGAATAAATTTGTAAAGATGAAAAAGAAAGAAAGTGATGAGCTTAGGAAGAAACTAGAAGATTTAAATATACCGAGATTGAAAGATAAGCATATAGCAAAGATTATTGATATTCAACCAAAAGATATGGACAGTTTAAAGTCCTTATTTTCTGGAGAAACAATATCTTTAAAGCAAGAAGAGTTACAAAAGGTACTAGAATGCATAAAGTAGGAATTGAAAATGATGCGACAAGATGTAAAGGAAGAGAGAGCAGTAGTGCTGGACTTTTTACCGAATGGGTATCCGTTCGACACAAGGCCTATGCACAGAAAGACACCTATAGTGCAAGCTCTCGGAAAGGAGCATTTTGTTTTACTTGAGTTAGTGCCGAAAAAAGGAATATTCTTACAACCATATGAAGAAGTTTATATGGGTGAAGGTAAGCGAGAAAAAATACATCACATTGTTGGAAGGATTGATGCAGAGAAATTGACTGAAACTGCAAAAGCTGAATTAGACTTTGTGATTACTGAAGTAGTAGATAAAGATGAGACAAGATTTGTGGCTTTTTTTAATAAAGCCGGACCAATTAATATGAGAAGACATCAAATTGAATTGTTACCTGGAATTGGAAAGAAACATATGTGGGAAATAATTGAAAAAAGAAAAGAGAAAGATTTTTCTAGTTTTTCTGATTTGAAAAAAAGAGTTAAATTAATTCCTGACCCTAAGAAAGCGGTGATTAAGAGATTGTTAATGGAGATTAAAGGCGAAGACAAGCACAAGTTATTTACACAATGAAACAAATAGTTAGAATAATCAATGCTGATATTATGGGTGAGGTAGGAATCTATAGTGCCTTAAAAAGAGTTAGTGGTTTAAGTTATTCTTTTGCTAATGCTGTTTGTTCTGTTCTTAATTATGAGAAAAGTAAAAAAGTTGGTTCATTATCTGATGAAGAAGTTGCTAAAATTGAAGATGTAATTAAGAATCCTTTGAAATATAAAATTCCTGGATTTATTTTGAATAGGCGTGGGGATTATGATACTGGAGAAGATAAACATTTGGTTTCAAGTGATTTGAAACTGATTACTGGTTTTGATGTTAAGAGATTGAAGAAGATTAAAAGTTACAGAGGTATGAGACATGCAGTTGGTTTACCTGTTCGTGGTCAAAAAACCAAAGGCCACTTTAGACATGGTAAAACTGTTGGTGTTCGAAAGAAAGGTATAGCTGCTGCACCAAAGAAGGAGAAGAAATAATGGGAGACCCAATCAGACAAAAGAAAAAGTATTCCACACCTAGACATCCGTGGGAAGGTGGAAGGATTGCTTCAGAGAATGTTTTAGTTAAAGAGTATGGTCTGAAAAATAAAGGAGAAGTTTGGAAAGCTTCTACTGTTCTTCGTAAAATTAAACAGCAAGCTCGTAAATTAATTTCTCTTGATACTGAGCAAGCTAGGAAAGAAGAGAAGTTGCTTATTGATAGATTGGTTGGTCTTGGTTTAATTTCTTCTGGTGCTTCAATTGATGATATTCTTGGGGTTGATTTGAAAAAGTTGTTAGATAGAAGATTACAAACTCAAGTTTTTAAAAGAGGGTTAGGTAGAACTCCAAAACAATCTCGTCAATTTATAGTTCACAAACATATATTAGTTGGAGATAAAATTGTAAATAAACCTTCTTATGCTGTATTGGTTAGTGAGGAAGGGAAGATTAGTTTTGATCCACTTTCTTTATTGAGTAAGGTTGATCATCCTGAAAGAGTTGTTGAGAAAGTTAGGGCAAAAGCTGTTGGTTTAACTGAGACTGAGAAAGAGAGTGCAGTTGTAAAAGAGAAAGAAATTACTAAACCTGAAGTTAAGGTTCCTGCGGAACAAAAAAAAG
>CBFCXS010000079.1:0-4280 GCA_965602085.1 Candidatus Woesearchaeota archaeon | reverse complement strand
GCCCCTGCTTGAGAGAAGGGCTAATAACTGCTGTAGGACAGTTTCAAGATTGGTCGTTGAATATTTAAGACCTTTATGTGATAACGATGATCACATAATGGAACGAGCTTTCCTGATACATCCAGACGAATTGATGAAAATTGATGGTATTGGTGAAGCAATTGGAATGACTGAATATGTTAATCAGGCAAGAAGACATGTTGAAGATGCCATGTCAGCAATAAATACTTTTGTAAAAAATGGTAAATTGAATAGAAAACATATTAAAAATTTATCACAACTTCTATTAGATTTAGCTACTATGGATAGATAAATATTATGCCAAGTACATTAAACGAATTCTTAGAAAATGCTTTAGTAAATGAAACTACTGGTTCTTCTTTTATGGACAAAAACATAAAAGTCACAAATCATCTGCTTGGAAAAATATTAGATAAATTAGCAGAAGCAGGTATGTTAACTGCAAAATTAGTTACTAAAGCAGGGGGAGTTGACTCTTTTGATAAGAAAGCAATTCATGATGCCATTTTGGATGCTATAGAAGTATTAAAAAAAGTAGATAGGGAATATAGGAATAAGTAATGAAACTAATGTTCGAAGATGAAAAAATCCAGAAAGCTTATGAGGATACTATACTTAGTGAATCTTCTGAAACACAAGTAAAGAGTGCTATTGAAAAACTCTTTCCTGTCAAAGTCAAGAAGATAGAGGTTAAGAGAAAGCTAATATTTCATCTTTCTGACTTTATTGATGATGAAGATATGGATAATTTTAGCAAAATTGATGCTATTGAAGACTTAATAAAGAAAAAATATAAAGATTCTATTGTAAAATTTAAGACCAGAACAATAGAAGTAGAGGAATTATAAAATGGCACTATATGAAAACACAATAAAAAGAGAATCTAGCCTTGATAAACCTGATAAAATCCAAGAAGCATATGAAAATATGTTAATGGAAGTATGTAAATTTGAATTTCCTGCTTTTCAGGCAAAAATGAAACAGTTTACAAATCCAAAGTTATTTATTCAATTTAGAGATACAGTTTTGGATAGCAAACCCTTTAAAGCTTTAACTGATAATGATCAAGCAAGAGTAAGAAAGATGTTTGCTGATCGTGCTAAAGAAAAATTTGGTAGATTACCCGAAGATACAAATCCAAATGAAGATATACTATTAGAAGCAACCACAGAAGCAAAGTTTATTCGTGATGAGATTAAAAAGAGATTTAAACTTACTAATAGAGATGTAGCTGTAAAGGCACATAATTATAGTATGGGTTCTTCAGTTCGTGTTGAAATAAAATCACCTAAAGCATTACCATTCTACAACAAAATAAAAGAAATTGGTAGTAGTAAAGAACGTGTACACAGGGATGATTTTGGTAATATTTTGGGTGGTGGAAATACATATATTTTTGTTGAAATAGATTGGAAATTCAGGGATAAGCTTATTAAAAAGATTGAAATGGACTTTTTAAAACAAGTCACTGGTGATTATATGAATGACATAGGAACCAATACAATAAGTATGTATGGTGATTATGCAATTTATAAAGAAAAGGGAAAAAAGGAATTTCATGCAATACATAAAAAGAAAAGTAGTGCTGGCAGAGCACTCTTTTCAGTAATTGAAGCAGCAGGAGCACTTTTACATCTAATGCTTGAGTATGATGATGTTACTGCTTTAAAAAAATTAGTTTAAGGAGTAAAAAAAATGAGACTATATCCAGAAAGATTAAATAGAGATTTTAAAAGTTCAGATGTAAATGAGAGAATTCAAGAAGCTTATATGAAGGTTATTAATCCCTCATTAATAACGGAAGATGCAACAGCCGATGCCAAGAAGACTCTTGATGCTATCATTGGGTCTACTAAAAAAGATGGTGGAGATGTTTATAAAATGGCAATGGGCATGAAGAAATCATATGAAAAGAATAAAGGCTTTTCAAAAGATCAAGCTAGTTGGATATATAAAATGTCCAAAGCTATGTTTAAATAGGAGCAATCATGGATGAATTAAACGAAAAGATTCTTGATGTATATAAAACAACCATTCTTAATGAAGCAAAATATAAAGTAGCTCAAAATCCAAGTGATAAATTATGGTATGCATTAGGTGATATAAGATCAGGGGGAAAATCCTACTGGATGCCTGTTTCAAGTGGATATAAGAGTAAAAAGGAAGCTGAATCTTTTAGCAAAAAGCAACCATCAGCAGATAAAGCAGCAAAAGATGATTTACCCGAAGCAAAACAACTTTCTGTTCCTCAAAAACATCAATTAGCTATAGCTAAAAAGACTTTAAAAATGTCTGATGCAGGTGCTAGTGTAATGGGGGGGATGAGTAAAAAGGAAGCAGTAGAGTTTTTAAAATCTATCGGATATTCAGATGCAAAAATTAAAAAAATGTCTGAAGAAACTGAATTAGATGAACAGGTTAAAGCAAAAAATATCAAGTTGACCTTCCGTGTTTGGCCTGAAGGCATGAAACCACGAACCTATAAAGACTTAAATGGCATGGCAAAGGATTTCAGTGAAGAACAACTAACAGCCGGGAGAGGTACAGCTATATCACTTGTGATAGGTGCTTCCATCATTGCAACATTACAAGATCATGAAGTTCAACGATTATTAGATGAAATATTTTAATCATATTCAGAGTAAAATTTAAGATAAGCTCAAGTGTTGGATTATTTCTAATATTTGGGCTTTTTTTGTTCACTTTATATAAATACTATAAATATATAGTAGGAAATCAATATAGGAGGTATATAGCTTATGGAAAAACTTCTTGAAATGTTAGGTGTACAGAAATTGGATGAGAAAGAACAGCAAGCAATCAAAGAGAAGTTGGAAACTTTGATTGAACTTAAAGCCAAAGAAGCACTTGACGAGAAGCTACAATCAGAAAAGGATAAACTTATTGAGCAGTATGAGGAAAAATTTGATACTTACAAAGAAGATATCACTTCTAAGTTTTCAAATTTTGTAGATGAGATTCTTGAACAAGAATTGACTATCCCTGATAAGGTTCTTGAGTATGCACGTAAGGGTGAACTTTATGCTGATCTGATTGAGCAGTTCAAGGTTCGACTTGGAGTTGATGAAGGTCTATTGGATGAGGAAGTCAAAGCTTTATTGAAAGAAGCTAAAGCAGAAATTCAGAGACTACGAAAAGAACTAGATGAGTCTATTTCTGGTAAATTAGACGTAACCCAAGATGCACAAGATTTAGCAGCAGAACTTTATGTTCGAAGAAAATCTGATGGTCTCACAGAGGGACAGAAGACACATGTTTTTCAGATGCTAGAGGGTGTTACTGACCGAAGTGAAATTGACAGAAAGTTTGACATGATCGTTGAAGCATATAAGTCAGATGATGATGATGATGATGATAAAAAGAAGAAGAAGAAAAAGGACAAGAAAGATGAGTCTGATGAAAAGGGAAAGGGCAAAGTCATTAACGAAGACGAAAATTTAGATGAAGACGATGATGATAGTAATCCTTTCAATACTCATTTAAAGACATACGTTTCTGTTCTGAAGGAAAATAAACTGTAAAAACCAAACTGTTTAGTAAGAGTATAATAAAACAGGAGGTAAGACTTATGAATATTAGAGATTTAGTAAAAAAGTGGGATGCAGTTCTGAAAGAGGGTGATGAAATCAAATCTGACAGAGTAAGAAAGTCTACTGCAATCATGCTTGAAAACCAACATAACTTCCTTATGGAGACAGTTGGTTGGGGTACAGGAGCAGACTCAATAGGGGCAGGAGATGGTAGAGGTATTGATGGTGCAACCTATCCTACTTCAGGTATGTTTCATAAAATTGCTGTACCGATGGTTCGAAGAACATTCCCTGAATTGGTAGCTCATCAGTTAGTTGGTGTTCAGCCATTAACAGGGCCAGTTGGACTTGCATTTGCATTGAGATTTAGAGCAGGTACATCATTCGGGACATATGTAGCCAACTCTACTGAATTGGGGTACAATAACATTGACTCCACTTTTTCAGGATCATATATCACATCAGCAGGTGAGGTGCTTGGTTCAAAAGCAGGTTCGGGTGTTGGTAATGATATTGGTCTTGGTTTAGGTTCAGGTGATCATATTCGTGAAGTCAACCTGACAGTTGAGAAAACACAAGTAGAAGCAAAAACTAGAAAGTTGAGAAGCAGATGGTCTCTTGAGATTGCTCAGGACTTGAAAGCTATGCATGGCCTTGATCTTGAGGAAGAAATGATGGACATTCTTGCCTATGAAATCACTCAAGAAA
>CBFCXS010000078.1:0-4287 GCA_965602085.1 Candidatus Woesearchaeota archaeon | reverse complement strand
TATAAAGGTTTTTATTTAAGCTCTATTTTTTTAGCTCTTCTAGCTGCTTTTTGCACTGCCATTTTATTACAAACTGTGCATTTATATCTGAAATCTGGTTTTTTGGATGCTTTTTTGTTGTATCTCTTCCAGGAACCTAATGCTCCTCTTGAAACTTTTCCTTTGTTTCCGTATCCTGCTTTTCCTAATCCTCTTTTTCCTAATCTAGCTAATGCTCCTTTTTTTAATGAACTTCTATCTCTTTTTTTAGCTACTGAGATTACTTGTTTTGTGTGTGTTTTGCAGTACTTGCAGTATCTTCTGATATTCTTAGTAATTTTCATTGGTTTAAGAATCTGATTTTTTATTTATAAACCTATGCTTTTATTTCTTTTGCTTTATTTCTGTTGATTAGAACTGTTGCTGCTTTTTCTGGCAGGTTGACTACATCTTCTTCGTCAAATGGTCCGTAGGTGTTTAAATCCTCTGCTACAAATTGTGGGAGGGCATGTGTTAGTCTAACTAGTTTGTTTTGCTGCTTTATTTCTTCTTTTTCTTCTTTTATTATTTCTGGTGTTTTGCTTTTTAGTAGGTTGTATAAAATATCTCTTCTGTAATTGTTTAGGTTTTGTGTAATTGATTTTAACATTTCTTTTTCTTCTTGGAGTAAAAGGTTGTTATCTGGTTTATTTTGTGTTCGTGATGAGTATAATGCCAGTTGGATTATTTTTGACTCTCTTCTTTCGTAGAGTTCCTTTAGCATTTTTTTTATATTTTGTATTTGTTTTTGTGTTTTTTCAAATTCTTTTGAGAATATGTTGTTTTCTTTTTGTTGTGTTTCTAGGATGGTGTGTTTTTCCTTTATGTATGCTATTAGATTTGTGAAGAAGTCTTTGTCTAGTTCTTGGAGTTCTTTTCTTGTTTTTTCTAATCTTAAGATTTCATAAAGAACGTCGTAAGTTATGGTAATATTAGACATTTTTAAAAGAAAGGTTTGTTTGTTTATAATGATTTTTATGTTTTAAGATATAAGTTTTATTTTATACTCTTTTCCCATGCTTTGTCAAATATTAAATAATCTTTTTTATTAGCATTACAAAAAGCAAAGAAAGTGCATTTTTTGTCATATTTGCCATTACATAAACATCTGAATTGGGGTATAAATCTTTTATTTTTTGATTTGCACCACTTTGGTCTTTTGTATTTTGGTGTGTAATTTTTGTTTTTGATTTTTATTGCTGTTTTACTTGTTTTCCCATTCTTTTTTAGTTCATAACCTCTCCAAATTTTATTACTCATACTTTTATACATACAGTATCCTTCTAGAATTATATGTGTCCAAGGCATTTTTATTTATTATCTGCCAAAACTTTTTTTAAATCTTTAATTATATCTTTATCCTGATAATGAAAGCAATCAGCAATTTTTCCAAATCCAGTTCTTGTTCCAAATCTGGTATAATTAAATAATAACTGTCCAAATCTTTGCTCTGGATACTTTTTCCAAAGTTCTTCTAATAATTTTAATAATTGTTCATTCATTTCTTTAATTCTTTAATTTTTTTAGATAATTTTAGAATTTCTTCAAAACTTATTTCATTTTCCCCTTCTAAAAATTCAATTTTTTTAGTTTCTGGATTAACTTCATATTTTGCTTTTGACAAACTACCTCTTTTACCTCTGTCCAATTCTTTACAATCCCAATCTAATAATATTTTCATTTTTTTAACAAACTTAGTGCTTCACCTAATTTCATAATTTATATAAGGATTAATTTATTTAAAAAACTATAACGTATGTTTTTATGGGTGTAAGAACATTCCCAGAAGATTTAAATATAAGTTGGTCTTAATAAATTATATAAAAATATGTGTGGACTAGTCGAGAATCGAACTCGAATTTTAAGGGTGACAGCCTCAAACCTACGCCAGTAGCTAGCCCTTTACACTACTTTCTTATTTTTACAATCTAAATAAGTAATTATAATTGGTCTTTTATTTTCATCTTTACCTAAATAAGAATACAAAATTTGGGCTTTTTCTAAACAACATCCAGTTGCAACTAATTTATTAATAGAAATACTTAGAGTGGATCTCTTTTGAGAAATTTTACTTTTCCATCCTATGTTTTGGAAAATTACCTTCATTTATTACCTCTATTGGTAACCAATATAAAGAACAATAGATATATAAGCTTTTTGGTTATTAATTAAAATATGTATCCAGCTAAAAAAGAAATAATAATACACAGCAGAGTTCTAGATTTTCTTAAAAATAATCCAAAAGGTCTTACTATGACCCAGTTGGTTCAGGGTACAAAATTTTCTCGTAAAGCTATTGAAAAACATTTACAAGTGTTAGTTCTAGAAAATGAAATTTATATGAAGAAATTTGGAGTTACTAAAGTGTATTATCCAAATCATAGAATACATCATTTTGATTTTGAAAAATTAAAGTATAATAATAGAATAATCTGGTTTGATATTTTAGAAAATGAATATGGGAAATATTTGTTAATTCAAAAGAAAAAAAAGGCAGATAATAAATGGGTTCATGAACATTCTATTACTATACCATTAGAACAAACTAAACAATTTTCAAAAGTTTTAAACAAAATTTTAAATTCTCAAAGAATTAAAAAATTAAAATAGTATTATAGAAGTTTCATCAAATCCTTTCCTTGGATTGTTTTTCCTTTTTTACAGGCTTTTTCTGTGAATTTTTTTATATTGTTTGATTTTTTGTTGTAGATTAGGTATGGAACCGGATCTTTTGAGTGTCTTTTTAGGTTCGGTGGTGTTGCGTGGTCTGCTGTTATTGCTATTGTGTCTTTTAGTTTGATTAGTGGTTTTAATGATTTGTCTATTTTTTCTATTGCTTTGATTTTATTTCTTTTATTTCCTCTGTGTCCTTGAGGATCTGCGTCTTTTATTTGGATGTATAGATTGGTTTTTGTTTTTAGGAGTTGTTTTATTGGTTGTTTTTTGATTATTTTCATTTTTAGTAATTTTCCTAAACCTTTTTCTACTGGCATGTCAGCTGCAATTGACCAATTTTTTAATGATTTTACTTTTGGTAGTTTGTAACTTGCTCCTCTAACTAAAATTGTTCTGTTTTCTATTGTCTTTTCTACTTGTTTTATGTAGTTGTTTAATAGTTTGTTTTTTGGTATTATTCTTTTTAATTTTACATTTATTGCTTTTGAGAAATTTTTGTAGGTTTTGTAACCTGGATGTGTGTTTTTTATTTTGTGTCTTCCTTTTATTTCTAGAACTGCTCTGTAACCTTTTGTTGGGTATATTTTAATATTTTTATTATTTAATTTTTTGATGTTATTTGGTATTGGTTCTCTAATATTGATTAGTTTGTTGTTTTTTATTTTTGCAAAATTTACTCTTAGGTACGTGTGGTTTGGCTTTATTTTTATGTTGGCTCCTAAGGCTTCTATAATTCCTCTTCCTGGAAAATCTTTTAAATTGTTTCCTAGGATTACAAATTGTGCTGCTCCTGATTCTGGTGCTATATTTTTTATTGGATACATTAATCCTGCTTTAGATTTTTTTACTAATTTGTCTAAGTTTGGAGTTTTTGCCAGTTCTAAAGATGTTTTTGTATTTATTTGATCTGCTAAACCGTCTAGGATTATTATTATTTTCCTCATTTTTTTTCTTTAACCCTTTCTTTTATATAATCTATTAAAGTATTAGTAATAATATCTACTTTCATCTTAATATTATCCCACTTATCTTTTCCTAACATAATCCCCCTATAATCAATTGAGTTTCTTGTGTCTTTTAATTCTAATAAAAACTCAAAATCTATTTCAATTTTGGCTTTATAATTTTTAATTATATAAGCAAACAAACATTCGTGGTTAATGGCTTTCCATCCATCTAATGACATTATTGCTGTAAAAAGTTCTTTTATTATTTCGTAATGTCCTTCTATAAATAGAGAAGGATATGTATTTGATTTATTTTCAGTTTCTTTCCAAAATTGTTTTCTATGTTTGGCTAATTTTAATAATTCTTCAGTTTTACTTATATCAGGAATAGTTTGGATTAAATTACCTTTTTTAATACATTCATCATAACTTTTTCTTTTTGCCATTAAATTACCTCTAAACTTCCACTAAGTATATATCCATTATAAATGTTTTGTAATAATCCCTTACTTAATTTCTTTAAATTTTGTTCAAACAAAGGATTAATTTTATATTTAATTTTTTTTTCATATTTGTTAAAATCTATTCTTTTATATTTTGTTTTTATAAATAAATCAATATCACTTTTTTTATGATAGGTTCCTTT
>CBFCXS010000077.1:0-4327 GCA_965602085.1 Candidatus Woesearchaeota archaeon | reverse complement strand
TTTACATATAATATCTCAGATGGAGATTCTACAGCAGGAATAAAGAACTGTTCACTTTGGTTATATAAATTAGGTTCATGGCAAAGAAATAAAACAAAGAATGACTACATACCAGGTGATGAAACAAACTTAACGTTCAATATAACAATACAAGATATCAGCCTAAACTGGACAATAGGTTGTTATGATAAAGATAATGAACAAACTAACTCATCATCATACAATCTAACTGTAGACACAACAGTACCAACAATATATTTTGGAAGTTCTAATAATGAACCTTATGAACCATTAAATGGCTCTACTACATCCAAAACAACAATAGATTTTATATTTAATGCAAGTATAGATTCTGGTATTATAGATAATTGTTCTCTTATGTTAGATATAGATGGTGTTTGGTCTATGAATGAAACAATTTATCCAAGATATATAAATCAATCAGATGGTTTTAATATAACTTTTACAGATTCTCCTTGGGGTATAACAACAAATGGTTCAGATTTTTGGATAGTAGATAATGAACTGGATTTACTACATCATATGATATATGATGGTGTTGGATGGATAAATGATTCAGATACAGTAATTGATTTAGGTGCAGCAGGATGTGAGAGTGGAATAGGTGTAACAACTAATGGTTCAGACTTTTGGGTTACAGATTCTGCTGATGATGTACTTTATCATTTTAGTGCAGATGGAACTAATATGACTGATAGAATTGGTCCTCTTGGTTCTCTTTGTAGTGTTGGAAATTTAGTAGCAACAGGAGTAACTATGGATGCTTTTGTTTTAGCAGATGGTGGTAGTCCAACAAATTTTTGGGTTACATCAAATCAATATAATAAAATATATCATTTTTATGGAAGTGGTACTTCTTGGACATGTAATACAACACAAATACCTTATAGTAATTTTGTAGGAACTCCAGGAGGTGCTGATGGTTTAGTTACAAATGGTACAGATTTATGGTTAGTATTAGATGGATATGAAATACTCCAACACACAAATTATATTGGTACTAATTACTCAGACTCACTTATTAATTTAACAATTATAACAGGAGGAAAAACTAATCTTGGAATGACTACTAACTTTACAGATTTTTGGGTTGTAGAATATTCTGGAAAATATGTTTCTCATATTAAAAAAACAGATGATAATTTCCTAGATGGAATTAATCAAACAATTCCAGTTACATTTAATCCAACAGCACAAGAAATTGCTTGGAAAATTGGATGTTATGATAGTGCTAATGCTCAATTTAATACTTCTAGATTTAATTTTACAATCACAGCAGATATTACTGAACCAATTGTAGATTTACAATTTCCAAATAATAACACAAACTGGACTACTCCTTATATTAATTTTACCTATAATGTTACAGATACAACTTTAGATGTAGACTCTTGTATATTATGGCTACAAAAAGCAGGAGTTTGGGAATTAAATTTCACAGATATAAGTATAACAGAAACAATCAATCAAACAATAAACTTAACAGTAGACGACCAAAACATGCTCTGGAGAGTAGAATGTAGTGATATTAATAATAACAAAGCAAACTCAACAACTTATAATATAACAATAGACACCACAGTACCAAATGTAGATTCTTTGGCTCCTATCAACTACTATAACTCATCTACTTCCAGTGTAAACTTCACCTACAATGTAACAGATATAACATCAAACCCAAAGAACTGCTCATTACACTTATTCAAGAATGGAATATGGAGTATTAACAAATCAGATTCTGTAATAGAAGAAGGAATTAACAATACAATCAATATTACAATAGAAGATAGAAGTTTAAACTGGACAATACAATGTGAAGATGATGCAGGTAACAAAGCAAACTCAAGTTCGTGGAATCTAACTGTAGACACAACACCACCAATAGTTAGAAATCACAAACCAATAAATTACTATAACTCAAGCACTAGCAGTGTAAACTTCACCTACAATGTAACAGATATAACATCAAACCCAAAGAACTGCTCATTACACTTATTCAAGAATGGAATATGGAGTATTAACAAATCAGATTCTGTAATAGAAGAAGGAATTAACAATACAATCAATATTACAATAGAAGATAGAAGTTTAAACTGGACAATACAATGTGAAGATGATGCAGGTAACAAAGCAAACTCATCTTCATACAATCTAACAATAGATGCAGTTCCAGCAATAGTTAATTTACAATCACCAGCAAATGAATCTATATCTACAGATGGAATAATATCCCACATTTATAATGTATCAGATAACATAGCAATAAATAACTGCTCATTATTCACAAAATTAACCACAAGTGATGACTGGAGTACAGTAGAAGATACAGACACAAGTATAACACAAGTAGTCAATCAATCAATAAACATAACTTATACATCCTCAAAAATAATAGACTGGAAAATAGGATGTTATAATACTTTAGAAAGACAAGGAAACTCAACAACAAGACAACTTACAATACAATTACCAACAGCAGCAGTTGTAGAAGCGCCAGAAGTAACAAAAAGATCAACTTCAAGCGGAACAGGAAAAAGTGAAGACAGAACAGGTTCAGAAATAACAGAAACAACAGAAACTGTAACAGGAAATGTTTACACAATAGATGAATTAGTACCTGGAGAAACAATTCTAGAAATAACAAATCCAAACTTAGCAATAATAAAAGTAATTTTAGATTCATCAAGAGAAGCTGAAAATATCCAAATAGAAGTTGAAGAAAGTAGAAATATTAAATTAGAAAAACCAGGTAAAAGAGTTTACATTTACGCAGAAATTAGTTCAAACTTATTTGAGTCTGCTGTAAATAAAATAACAATAATATTTAGAGTGCAAAAAGATTGGGGGGATAATGTAAAATTACTAAGGTATAACAACTACTGGTATGAATTAGAAACAAACAAAATAAATGAAGATGAATATTATGAATACTTTGAAGCAATTAGTCCAGGATTTAGTACATTTGCAATAGCAACAGATAGAAGTATAGTTATAGAAAAAATTAAAGAAGAGATACAGAAAATAGCAGAAGTAATAGTAGACAAACCAACTCAAAAAGAAATATGGATTTATGCTTATCTACCAATTATAATAATTAGTTTAACTAGTTTAATTTTATTATATTTCTTAATTAAATTAACTAGAAGACACAAGAAACTTACATTTGAGATTAGTTTATTAGGAATAATATTAGCTGTTTTAATCATTCCATTCACAAATGAAATATTATACTGGGCTGTTTTACCTTTAAGTATTATAATAACTACAATTTTCATAACAATTTTCACTACTTACATAATAACAAAGAAATCTATTACACAACAAATACAAGAACCAATACAAAAAGTAAAGAAAAAATTAAAGAAAATAATAAAGAAGAAAGTAATAAAAGAAAGAGTATACAAACCATTAGAATCATACCCAGAACCAGTATTATCACAACCACAAATCTACCAACAAATACAAAAACCTAAATCTAAAAAACCAGAAATAAACCCGCAAATAATAATAAATAAGTATATTTTGAGATTCAACAAATTACTCCAATATATCAGCATAGATATCTCACAAAATAAATTAGATTTAGCAAATAAGAGATATAAAGAACTTCTACAGATTTACAAATTTTTAACAAAAGAAGTAGACAGAAACAACCAATTAAAGCTATACAAAGCAATCACCCGCTCATATACAATACTAAGACAAGCAATAGAATTAGCTCAATTTAGAGGAAAACTGAAAAAATAACCCTTATTCTTGATATTTCTATAAATTTGTAACAGAAACCTTTATTTAGGTAAAAATACCTACATAAGTTGACATTAATGTCCAAAAAGGATAAATATCGACGATATAACATAGATTCTAATACTTCAAAAACTAAAATTTTCATACCTTCTTGTATTTTTTCTAAAAAATTATCTTCCACAGAAACAATTGTTAAATTTCTAAAAGAGGGTTATAATCTAAACTTCCAACAAATTGCTTATTTGTTAAGTAAAAAAAGACAATCTGTTTGGAGGTCATACAAGTTAGCAACAAAAAAACACAAAGAAACTTTCCAAATTACAAATTTACTTTTTCCAATCCCTATTAAAATATTCAAAGATTCTAAATTAAGTCTTTTAGAAACTTTAGTTTATTTCCTTAAAGAAAATTACAAATTATCCTTCTCTGAAATCTCAACACTTTTGATGAGAGATCAAAGAACAATCTGGACTGTTTATCAAAGAACTAGAAAGAAAAATGCAAAATAAAATCCTAACTAGGAAGGAGAATGCAATTTTAATAGTTACAATACTATTCT
>CBFCXS010000076.1:0-4430 GCA_965602085.1 Candidatus Woesearchaeota archaeon | reverse complement strand
TATATTGCTTGTTCATAACCACTACCAACACACCCAAGTATAATTATATCTCTATATTCATCATAAAAAACACAATATATTTGATTTATATCACCTGATGTAAAAGCTTTTCTAAACTGCCAAGTAAATCCACCATCTAAACTTCTCCAAATTGCTGCTGATTGATTGATTGCTGCTTGACCAGTAACATACATACGATGATTTTTATGTTCATAACAAAACCTATTAACAAAAGTACAATCATAAGTTTCTACAGCTAAATCAAATTGTCTTATAAATGATCCCGATACCATAGGAGTAAGAGATTCGCTTGAGCTACTTGAACTCAATGAACTTGAAGAAAATGAAAAACTTGAGCTTGAACTTGATTTTAATCCTACATCCCAAAGTCTCATTGCAAGACATGATAAACTTGATGAGCTTGAAGATGAGCTTGAAGAACTGCTCAAACTTGAACTGCTTGAGCTTGAGCTTGAAGATGAGCTTGATGAGCTTGAAGTTTCAATTTGAAATGTGCCACCAAGAATTACATTTTGAGAAAAAAATGTATCTCTTAATCTAAATGAATATACATGATTCCAATCAGCATTACTAGGATTAAGAGCAAACCAAAGTTCAGTTTCTTCATTTCCAGAAAGTGGGTCTATTGTTCCTGCATCAGGAAGGGTATTATCACCAAAATTATAATAACCATTTACATCTGTTTCTCCCTGATCAGTACAAATAAAGTTTCCTGTTGACCAACTTCCATCATCTGATGAAAGACCTGTAACCGCATAACTAATTTCTGTTGATGCCCCTACTGGTGTCCATGATGGAGTTGGATTATCTGTATCATCATTAAAATCTAATGCAAAACTTGCAGCAACAGGGTCTTGTCTTCCACCAAAATGCAATGCAATATGAAAATCATCATATCTTCCCCTATTTGTAACATTACCATCATCACTTCCTGTTAATGCTGCCCCTGCTGCATTAGCAAATCTCATACCAGTATATAAAGTTGATATATAATAATATGTTCCTAACTTTAATTCAGTTAATTCTTTTAAAGGAATAATTCCATAAGAAATACCTTCAAATTGAACAGAATGGATTTCACCACAAAAAGGACACATGATAACAGCATCATATTCCTTGCTCTCATAGGGTTTAAATAAATAGCCCCGATTACATTTACAACATGTTATTCTCATCTACTATTTTCCCCTCTCGTATTTTCTTCCTTATTCTTTCTTTCTTTCTAAACTCTCTCTCCCTTCTTTCATCTATTATTTCTTCATATTCTACTTTACAATAATCTTGAATAGCTCTTGGGTTATCACATCCACATCCCCAAGGTCTTGCACCCTTATGAGCTAATGTGCATTCATCACTATAATCTAAATGTGGACATGGACTCTCATCACTAAATGGATTTAAATCATCTTTACAACACTCTCCACATTTAACACATGGACTTTTCAGAACATACCAATTACTATCAGGTAGTTTCCATGCAACTTGTTGTTGTCCTGAGAATACAGTTAATAATCTCTTGTCTGCATCATCAGGTATATATATTGTTAATTTTTTCACTTATTAATATCCTGCTGCTGAAGGATTAAATGATCTTGACCATACCAAAACACCCGATCCCCCTGCTGCTATCATTTTTTTAGTTGTAGGATCATATATTATATCTGTTATATTTCTCCATGCTGTATAAGGATTTATAATTCTAGTTTTATCTTCTGTCCAAGTCTTGCCAGCATCACTACTTACCCATACTTTTCCAATTGTACCACCTACTGCAAAAATCTTATTTAATTGATGATGGAATGCAAAATCATTTATACGATCTTGCATAGATTCTACTAATTCTGCTACCATTTCCCAATGTGAACCCATATCCACACTTCTCCATATTGAAGAATTTGGATACATTCCCGCTAATAACACTCCATTTCCTACAGGTGGAAGTGGATATGCTGCCGATGGAAAGTATCCTAATCCCTGTACAGACTTTGCATAATAAGGGTCTCTAACTTGATCGAAAGTATGTATCCTTCTCCAAGTATCACCACTATCAAAACTTCTCCAAACAGCACCCGAAAGATCAGGTGTATTTGTATAATCTGCTCCTGCTCCTATTATAATTCCACTTCCAGAAGTAACATATACCATTCTCCTTATTAAACCATTATCCTCAATAGCATTTTCTACTTCAGACCATGTTACCCCACCATTATCACTAATAAAAATTTGAGTAGAATTAGAAGGATATGCTAGAAATGCCATAATAACTCTTTCAGCTACAGGATCATAAACCATAGAATATATTTCACCACCCGATGGAGCAAACGGAGTAAAATCTTCTACACGATCAAAACTACCAATCCCATGATCTACACTTCTCCATAGTTGGGTATTTAATCCCTCTCTAGTACCAACTAAATATGTTCCTTGACTTCCTGATGGAAAGAATAATACAGAAGTAACATCTCCTTGAACAGGAGTTTGATCACCAAAATTAAATTCCTGTCTCCAATTACTCTGTAATCCATAACCAGAAACAGCAGTAGCATATCTTCTGATAAATCTTCCTTCTCTATAACCTGTTCCAAAAGTTACTCTACCGTCTATATTACTATATGCTAACCCTACTGAATAATCATCTAAGAGCATTACAGGTGATTCATCACGTCCATCATATTCAACAAACCATGTTTCCCAAGCTTGTGAACTACTGCTTGAGCTTTCAGAACTTGAACTTACAGAACTTGAACTTGAAGACCAAGAATTTGAACTTGAGCTAAAAGAAATTGAACTTGATGAGCTTGAATAAGTACCAGAAAGAATAACTTTAAGCTGTACCCATCCATTACTATTAAATCCTTCAGACTTATCATAATTAGCGAATGATGCTGAAGTTACCCCACTTTCAGTATTTGATGTTTTATATTTTACTAAAACTCCATCAGGCCAAGAAGGGCCAAGATACTTATTAGTATTAATAGCAGACCGCATTTTACCTGTAAAAAATGCATCTGAAATAGCCGAACCTGATGTTGCTCCAGGACATATGTTTCTTAATACTTCATTAATACCTGAACCTGAAATTGAAAGACTGTTTGTAGTCCAATTTCCTGCAAATGGCAATGCATTATCTTCATCAATTATTTCTCCTGAAACACCAAACCAAGTTGTTTCTGTTCCTATTACTGATTCAGAACTTGAACTTGATTCCGAACTTGAGCTTGATGAACTGCTCAAACTTGAGCTACTTGAGCTTGAGCTTACAGAACTGCTTGAGCTAACGGAACTGCTTGAGCTTGAGCTTGATTCAGAACTGGAACTTGAGCTTGAACTTTCGCTTGAGCTTGATGAACTTGAGCTAACCGAACTTGAACTTGAGCTTGAAGATGAGCTTTCGCTTGAGCTACTTGAGCTTGAAGATTCGGAACTGGAACTACTTGAACTTGATTCGGAGCTTGAACTTGAGCTTGAGCTTTCAGAACTGCTTGAGCTTGAACTTGATTCTGAACTTGAGCTAGAGCTAGAGCTAACCGAACTTGAGCTTGAACTTGAACTTTCAGAGCTACTTGATTCGGAGCTTGAGCTAACAGAACTGCTTGAGCTACTTGAACTGGTATCTATAGCTACAACATGATAATGCTTATTATCAAGAGAATACCCACTTGCACTAATTGAAGTGGTCATTGTGTTATCCACACCTGCTTGTAGGATATATGTAGCTGAACTCTTAGTCTTAAATTTATAGTAATGTGGACTTCCTTCCTGAAATACATGAATTAAATGATCTGCTGAAGGTTGTAAACTAAATGTTGACCAATCAGACCATTTATCAATTCCACCTGATATTATTGTGCTATTACTTCCATTATCAAATGTAAGTCTTATAGGATTAGTTAAATAATCTTCTATTGCATCTTTTCTCTTTTGAATTGATGCTCCTGTTATAACCGTATTTTGAGCAGAATGCCCCCTAAAAAGAACCCTTGTTAATGTTTGACTACCATCATTTGTTAGTTCAGTATTAAGAATAATAACCCTATAATTTTTCGAATTAGGATCAAAATCATCAGTATCAGGGTCTTCAACAAAAGCAAATGAAGTACTTGAAGAACTTGAATAACTGCTTGAGCTTGAACTTTCAGAGCTTGAAGATGATGAACTACTTAAACTGGAACTGGATGAGCTTGAGCTTAAACTTGAGCTACTTGAGCTTGAGCTTGAACTTTCAGAGCTACTTGAGCTTGAGCTTGATTCTGAAGATGAACTGGAACTGGAACTCAAGGAACTGGATGAACTTGAGCTTGATTCAGAACTGGATGAACTTGAGCTTGATTCAGAACTTGAGCTACTGGAAGAACTTTCAGAACTTGAGCTACTGGAAGAACTTTCAGAACTTGAGCTACTGGAACTGG
>CBFCXS010000075.1:0-4447 GCA_965602085.1 Candidatus Woesearchaeota archaeon | reverse complement strand
GGTAGGAGCAGATATGGATAGAGTTAAATCTCTATTGCATATTGCAGAGGAAATTGGAGCAGAACAAAATATGACTGTTGTATTAAAACAATTTGCCTTAATTGATACAACTACCATATTCACCAAAAAAGAAACATCATAAAAGGGGGAAGCATGATTGTATCTATATCAGGAAAAGAGAAAGATAAAATTACATTCTTTCCTAAATCAATAATTGATGGTATGAAGATAGGTATAATGAAGGAAAAGTTACGTCAAAAGGGAATTCCCGTTGAAATTGAAATGAATACCACTGATGAAGCTATCCTGAAACTTACCATAAGTCAATCAGACCTATTGGACTTGCTATGCTAAAAAAATATTTAGTTCAAGTTAAAGTTAGAAATTGTGAGTTAGTATTTAAAAAAGGATTGGACAAAGGTGTATTAGGTGAAATAGAATTGGAATATAACCTTGATGAAAAAGACTACAAAAAGCCTTTGTTCATTAAAAGCTTATATGGTGAAGCTGAAGCAATTAAAGAAGAAATAATTCAATATATATTCAAGGAAATATAATGCCAAAAGTATTTAAACAGGTACAGAAGATTTTCTATTGTGAAGACCCAAAAGGAAAAATAGTTTCTACTCCATATTGGGAGAAAGCAGGTGTGATTGAACATATGGAAGAAATCATGTTTCCCGACACTTGGAAGATGCTCCATGAAAAAGGATATAAGATGATAGAAAAAGAGGTAACATGAAAATAGAAACAAGATTTGTATGTGGTATTTGTGGCACTAGATACCCTGAAAGATATGATTGTTTAGCATGTGAGCAAAAAGGACATGCTCAATCCCATATATTGAGGAATAAAAAAATGAGTACCATGATAATATGTCAATTGAAAAATTGTATCCATAATAGAAATGATCGGTGTCAATGTGATGCTATTGGAATGGAAGCTTTTCAGCTTAAAGATCATAGCATTATAGCCAAGTGTGATAGCTATTATGTCCTACCTGATATTGTTCCCGAAGATTTAGTAGCATGATTTGTAGTATGTTGCAACTTTAGACCTACAACTTTAGACCAACCCACTTCTACTGACAAAGATTGTCACACACTGCCAAATTTTGTCAGTACCGTGTGACATTTCAAACCCCCTGATTTTTTAAATACCTGAAATCATTGAATAAACAAATTTTTGTCTTTTGGCATAGGACTTGCTATATACTATGGCATGTCAAATCTAACAGAAAATGTAAATCTTGCACAAGAAATGGAGAAAAAAATGACGAAACAAACTGTGACCATTAGAAAGTCAAATGTGGATGAGCTTAAAGCCAATATAGCCAAACTTAATAAGAAAGCTGTTAAACTTGGTTGTGAAGAAATGGTTCTGACCTTTGATAATCCAACCAATAAAACCTTTGATCATCATCCGGTTACTGGTGCTCTGTTAACAACTCCCTTGGTCATGGAATATATAGATGCTACCCTTGAGTATTCCATACCTGTCATAGAAGGGTATGAACTGATTGCTACCTTGGATATCTTCCCCGGAGAAAATGACAATCAGGTGCTTGTAAGTGCTGTTCCTGATAAAGTTCTCCCTGCATCTCATGCCAATAAAAACGAAATCCACTGTGATCATTGTGGATATATCCGAAATCGGCATCATTCGGTATTGCTTCAGCATACCGAAACAGGGGAATATAAAGAAGTTGGGAGCACTTGTGTCAAGGATTTCTTTGGACATGACCCTAGAGGTTTTCTGATGATGGCTGAAATGGATTTTCGTCAAGTTGCTTACTTTAAAGATGAAGATTCTGCAAACATGGATAGGAACATTTGGGCTTATGGTCTTAAAGAGGTCTTATCCGTCACTTCAGCCGTTATGAATAAGTTTGGATGGTTGAGCAAGGGTAAAGCTTATGAGTTTGGTGGTCATGCAACAGCTTATCGTGTTATTGATAATTTGGAACCTGATCAAAACATGCTCAAATTTCATAAAGATGAGCTTGTTACTGTGGAGCAGGAAGATATTAACATTGCTGTTGATACCATCAAATATTTTGAGACCTTAGAAGCTAATGATAACGACTACCTTTTGAACTGTATCAAAATAGCTAGTTTGGGTTATGTGCCTTACAAATATATGGGGTTTGCTTGCTCTATGATCAATTCTTATAAAAGGGAAATGTACAAAAAAGATGAAGCTGAAAAAGCAGCAAAACTTCCTGCTTCTGAATTTGTTGGTGAAATTGGTCAAAGACTTATTGACATTCAGGTAAACGTCATTTTCACCAAAGACATTGAAAGTCAATGGGGATTATCAACCCTTTATATTTTTCAAGATGCTGATGGTAATGTTTATAAAACCTTTTATTCAGGTTCAAAATGGGAATATGATAAAGGTGATCAAATCCTGATTACTGGAACTGTCAAAAAACATGATACATATCAGGATAAAAAATCCACTATTCTTAACAGAGTAATTGCCAAAGATGCTCCTAAAGAAATGTTCAAAGCTGAAGAATTTACCGTGTAATTTTGAGGGGGGAATTCTAAATTTCCCCCCATAAAAAATTTGAAAGGAAAAACATGTCAACCATTGAAGAAAAAATTCAAGCTTTTGATGATAAATTTAACAAAAGATATAATAAATTAATGAGAAAGGTAAACATTGGAATAGCCCTTTCCCTGCTAATATTTTTTACTGGAATAGGAATATTGATTTACGGATATATTAAATGTAATTGACAATTTTATGAAAACCTGATAAGATTACCGGATAAGAAAGGATAAAAATAATGGAACTAAAACAAGAGAATGGACGAATAATCCTTAAAACAACTATGGAATATAAGGAATTTGGGGATATTGAAATCGAAATCAAAATATCTGAAAGATATGGGTATGTCAGAACTGAAATGACACTGCCTGATGGAACCAAAGGGGTATCTGCTGAACTTCAATTAAAAGAGCTATATGAAGGTGATCTATATGCCGAAGTTCTTACCCCACGTCATACTGATGGTGAAATTGAACTCAAAACCACCTTGCCCTTTAAATAGGATATGAAAAATGGTTAATAAAAAAATAATAAAGCTTGAGGAACAACTCAAAAAAAGGCTTGAGGGTAACAATATATATGCAGAAGGGACTATTGAGCAGATGCAAGCTAGGATTGATGGCCTTGAAGATGCTGTATCTCATCTGATGGCTTTTATTGCCGTTAAAATGCAACTGTCCACTGAAGAAATTGAAAATGAAAATGGATTGACAGATTTTTAGAAAGGAACCTAAAAATGCCACATGGAAAAAATAAAGATTTAAATATAGATGAAGGGTTTTTAGCAAAAAGGCATATGACCATTGAAGGACAGATTATAAGATTCTTGATAGCAGTCAATAGGCTTTTAGATGGTGTCCACCTTGAAGAAACCAGTGAAATGCAATCAACCTTAGTCAAATTTGAAGCTACTCTGACATGTCCTTATGCAAGTCCTATGTATTGGTCTCCTACTGACTTGTTTCATAAGATCATATCTGATTCAATATATAAATACTTTGGTATTGATGATACCGAACAGGATTTGATAGGATATAACAATACCAATACAGTATTTTGGATTCCCCTAGATAACATCCAGAATTTTGTAGTTCATGAAAATTGCAAACATATGATAAATAATAATAAAAATGAAAAAGCCAAAGCTTAAAAGACCCATATTTTTTGGGAAAAAAGGTCATTGGGGAGAACATGGATATATCAGAATATCCCTTTTAAAATACTTGCAAATAAGAAGACTTCATGTAACTAAAGTGAAGTGGGTTAAATGCTTATGACAACATTCTTTTACTTTCAAAGCTTACTGTGGTTGACTGATATAATTGACATTGAAAAAAATGATTTCTATATGTCACTTAAAGCCAGCAATGATAAGAAATACCCTGAACATGATATTTGGTATGATGCTCAATATGCTTGGTATGGGATAGAAAGGATAATATGAAAGCTGAAATACAACATTTTTTTGATAAAAATGAAAATTTAGGTATTGATCTTATACTTGAAGATGATGGTCTTCAGGTAAATCTATTGATTGAAGGCATTACCCAATACCGGATAAATATTGATCCTTGTTTTGGAGAACACTTTAGACTAAAGGTTACAGACCATTCCACCAATGAGATTATTTCAGTTACAGAGTTAAAGGAAGGGTTATGAAAACAAAAAAGAAATATCAATATGAAAAAAAGATTCAGGTCAATTGCAGCAAATGCCATTTATGGTTAGATGAGAAAGAAGTTATATTTATGAACATTGAAGAAGATATTCAAGGTGCTGATATATTGACCTTCAAATGTCCAAAGTGTAAAACAGAACAGAAATCAAGGAGATTCGGATAAACCTTAATCGGTAGGTATGCAAGTGGCTGAAGCAATGAGACTGTAAATCT
>CBFCXS010000074.1:0-4453 GCA_965602085.1 Candidatus Woesearchaeota archaeon | reverse complement strand
TAACTTAAGTGTCTTAGCACAAAAAACACTAAATGAAGTAGTAGCAGGACACATTCTTATAACCTTAGATAATTTAGAAACAAAAGCTGAAGATCCACACAAGAAAATAAAAACAGAAATAATGACAGCAGAGCAGCTATCTAGATATACTAGAGGTCGTAGAGGAGAACAATAAAATGCCAGAAGCAACACAACCACAAACAAGAACTAAATTTGACTATTTAGATGAATTAATAAGATTAGATGAAAGTTTACCAGAGTTAATTAGAGTTCCCGCTCCATTAGCAAGGGAAATAGGGTATACATTAGTCTCTCCAGGAACTTTTATTAGAAAAATGCCCTTATCTGGAAATTGTGGTGGATTACTAATTCACAAAAAACATTTAATTGATTACTTTTTAGAAGGTTCACAAGGTCCTTGTTATTGTGGTTCTGGGAGAAGATATGAAATTTGTGATGCAATAGAAGACTTACCAGAAGTGGTAGGCACAATTTTAAGTATGAATAGGAGAGGAATAAAATGATAGTTCAAGAACACATACTAAAAAAATTAAGAGCAGCTTTTGACTTAAATGTATATGAAGTTAAAATTTGGACAGCTTTACTTTCAAGAGGAGTAGCTACAGCTGGAGAATTATCAGATACATCTAACGTACCAAGATCAAGAGCATATGATGTTCTAGAATCATTAGAAAAGAAAGGTTTTGTAATAATGAAACTAGGAAAACCAATTAAATACATGGCAATTGCACCAGAAGAAATACTTAGAAGAGTTAAAAACACAATAAAAAATAGTGCAACAATAAAAGTTGACATGCTAGAAAAAGTAAAAGAAGAACCTGTTTACAAAGAATTAGAACTTTTATACAAACAAGGTATAGAACATGTTGATCCAACTACTTTATCTGGAGCAATTAAAGGAAGAAATAATCTTTATGACCACTTAAGTATGTTACTAAATGATGCAAAAAAATCTGTTCTAATTGTAACTACACCAGAAAGTTTCGTAAGAGAAACAAAACATTTCAGAGCAAGATTCAAAAAATTATCAGATAAAGGTGTAAAAATTAAAATTGCAACACAAATGAATGATGAAGTAAAAAAACAAGCAAAAGAATTAGGAAATATAATTCAATTAAAGCAATTAAATAAAATGAGGGCAAGATTTGCAGTTATAGATTCAAAAGAAGTTCTATTCATGGTACTAGATGATACAAAAGTACATGAAACTTATGACACTGGTATTTGGGTAAGTGCACCATTCTTTGCAAATGCATTAGAAACTATGTTTAATGTAAATACTAAGTGAGGATAAAAAATGAATCAAAATAGAAAAGGGGGAAGGAGAACAAATCCTAGTGTTAGGAAAATGATTAAAAGACTGAAAGTTCCACCAGGTCCAGAAGTTAAACCTATGGGCAATAGTACAAGAAAATTATATGTGGCTGACTTAGAAGCACAACAAAAAGAAAGACTGGCAAAAGAAGCTAGTCCAAGTAGACAAATGAAAAAAAGGGAAATAGCAGATGAACTTGTAGAAGCAAGTAAATCTCAGAAATTTTCTCAAGCACATGTAGATAAAATAGTTGGAAGTTATGATGCAGAAACAGTAGAACATCTAAGAACAAGTTTATCTCCAGCTAAAAGAATAAGATATGGAAACGCTATAAAAAAAGAACAAAGAAGAATGATATTTGAAGCTGCTAAAAAACCAGCAGAAAATTTACCAAGAGCAGAAGATGTACCAAGAGGAAAACCAGCAACACCAACACATGTAGAAAAACCAAGAGCACCTAAAGCACCAGCTTTTACACCAACTCCTAAAAAACCTGAAGCACCACCAAAAGCAGGAGAAAGACCATCTCCACCACTTCCACCATTTGAAGCACCAAAAGCCGGAGAAAGACCAGTACCAGCACCTCCACCATTTACACCAGCAGAACCAGAAATAGATATAGAAGCATTAAGAACAGATTGTAGAATTGTATTAGGTGTACAAGAATTACCAAAAACCATTGAAGATAAACTTAACCAAGATCCAGAAAGTATTCAAGTTATAATGGGAAATCTTCCATTAGAACAAAAAGTAGCAAATTTAAATAATTTCTTAGGTATTCCAGTAAAACAAGCACAACCTGTTTCAGAAGAAATTAGAAATGAGGTATGTAAATTTATAAGTGACTTATCAAGCATTGGTGTGAATGATAGTGAAAGCAAGATTGGTATATTAAATGTATATGAAATAGAAGGTAAAATTAAAGAAGTTGTTGAAGGAAAATTCCCAGGAAAAAAACAAGTATTACCTGAAGAATGGGCAAAAGCAGCTAGAGAAGTATTAGATATATACCCAACTCTAGAAGATCAATTAGAGGCAGGTATATTTGAGACACTTAAAAGTGGGGTAATTGAAGTTGGACAATCAGGACTTTTCACTAGTGAGGGAATTGAACCTGCAGAAGGATACAAAGTAAAAGTAGCTGATGAAATAAATCCAGATTTAATTAGACAAGCAGTAAAAGCATATTCCCCAAGAAAACAAAAAAAGTTTGCAAAAAGAGCTAAAAAAGAATTATTAAAAGTAGCAAAGGCTATAACTGGAGATAAAGGTGCTTTTAATACAATTGTTGGTATATTAGACTTCCCTAACTTTGTTGAATATGTAAAAGAAAGAGTTCCTTTAGAAACTCCAGAAGATATAGAAGATGCAGCTGTTATTTGTTTACTTAAAGAAAGATTAGTAACTAAAAGTAAAGAAAATGAGGAGGGTCTTTTAGAAGTAGATAAAGATCCAAAATCAAATCAAATAGCTATATGGGAGGCTGTTAAGACAGTTAAAGGTATTACAAAAGAAGAAATAGAAACAAAAAGAAAAAGATATGATGAATTAGAAGCAGTAATAGGTTCAACAGATATAGAACAAAAAGAAGATGAATCAACAAAAATTACTAGAAACTTTGAAAAAGTACTTGAAACTAAACTTCAAGAAGCAAAAACAGAAGCAGAAACAAAAACTCCAGCAGTTTTAACTACATATGAACATGCAGTTGAAGAATTTTTTAAAAATGCAAATGCACAAAATTTTCCAGTAAAATTAAAAGAATTCCTATTAGGTCCATTAGAAGAAGCATATGTAACTCCAGAACAATTAGAAGAGAGACTTTCAAAAAGGTTAAAAGTATATGATGAGATTTTTACTTTAGTTCAAAAACATGTTAATAAAGTGGCTAAAAGTCATATAAGCACAGAAGTTAAAAAACAATTAACAGAAGAAGCCCTAACTAATGCTCTATCTAAATATCTAGAAGACCCCGATGCAAGAGAGCAATTACTTGCAGATTTCACACCAGCAAAAGGAAAATCTAAGAAAGGTAAAAAAGGAAAAAGTAAACCAGCAGAAAGAGCACCAGTAAAAGAAACATCACAATTTACTAAACAAGAAGCAGAAAAAATAATTAAAGAAGAATTAAAAGAAATTATAAGCCAAGATTATGTAACTCAACTAGCAAGAGAAGAAGTAGATAATATAATTAGAGAAAGATATGAAGGATTTGTAAATTATACAGCAGAAAAAGCAACAGCACTAGCAGCAGATAAAACATTCCAAAGAATTAGAGATGAGAAATCAATAGAAAAAGCTGCAGCAGTACATGTTAGAAGAGAAGTAGAAGATAAAGAAAAAGAATTAAAAAAAATAGCTAAAGAAGCTGAAAATAGCAAAAAAATGGCATGGCAACATGCAAGACAAGCAAAAGAAGCAAATTGGTTTGCAAAATATGGTAAATTTATAACAGCAACTGCAGCAACATTAATGGTAGGTGCATTAGGTTTAGCACATATTAACAAATCAAACTTAGAAACATTAGAAGAAAAACTAGCACAACCCGTTATAGTAACAAGAGAAGTAGAAAAAGTAGTTTATCAACCTACAGAAACACAACCAGTACAAACACAAAAAAGAAGAGTAGAAGTGGTTTCTCAACCTACAGAAACACAACCACAAGCATTACCACAACCTGAAGTACAACCACAAAAAAGAAGAGTTATACGTGAAGACCCAATTATACCAAGACCAAGAGGTAGAAGTTATAAATCAATAGAATTAGCTGAAACTCCAGATGGTAAAGAAGTATTAATTGCAGATGGAAAACAATTCTATAGTATTGGTAATATAGATCCAGACCCTGAAGGTCCAAGATTTTATTCAAAAAAATTAGCTGATAAAATTACTAGATTAGGAAAAGTTCCAAAAAGATATGACGGAAGAGATTGGCTTGTATTTAGAACACCAAACTTTTTACATGGACCAGATGTTAATTCAGATGGACAAGTAGACTTAATGGATGCAAAAGGTCATACTTATGTATCTCATCCAAATAACAAAAATAAATTTACAGAAAAAAAATTAGCAAGAAAATAATAATCACCTCTTTTAACCTGCACAGGGAACAAACTT
>CBFCXS010000073.1:0-4512 GCA_965602085.1 Candidatus Woesearchaeota archaeon | reverse complement strand
ACCCATCATGACAAAGCCTACAGAAGATAAATTTTCTCTTTCCTCTAAAATAGTTTTAAATCTCATTTCTTAACCCTCTTTTTTTTCTTAACAACTTCCCAATACCCTCCTTTTTTAGGACCAATTCTTTTCAACAAACCTTTTTTCTTTAACATAGCAAGATTCCATTCAATACCCCTTATTGTAAGTCCTATTTTTACAGAGAGCTCTTCTCGTGTTATTTTAGGATTCTCCTCGATTAAAGCAAGAATTTTTCCCACAGTTTTTCCCACAGTTTTTACCACAGTTTTTACCACAGTTTTTACCACAGTTTTCTTCACATAACTTTTATCATACAAAGTAACCAAGAATGAACCATCATAGAAAAATTCTGGTTTAGGAAGACCAAATTTTTTCATTGCTCTTTTAATTCTGGAAATACCAGTCCCCATTCTTTCAACAAATTCAGTTCTAGATAATAAACCAGCAACCAAAGAGTTTCTTGTTCTGCTAACTTTTCCAAACATTTCAGGTTTCAAACTTTTTACCAAACCACCAGGATTAGATATAATTAATTTATTTCTAAAAACTTCAATCATAATCTCACCAGAATTATCAAAATAGTCTCTATGCATAACTGCATTAACAATACACTCTCTTATTGCATCTTCAGGAAATTGCAGAATTTCTTTTCTTTTCAATGTCTTGATTTCATATTCAACATTAATATGCTTTTTTACATAATTTATAGCCTCATTAATATTTTCTATGATGCCTTCATCAAAAACTTTTTTATCTAATATTTTTGCTTTTTCATTTCCTTGATAATTGGCGCAAATAACTTTAGAACTTAAAAAAAATTTCTCTAACTTTTTAGAAAAAAACAAAACACAGGCATTGTTATAATTTTTTCTGTCATACAAACCAAGATTAAACAGCATATTTTTAATGGACAACAAAGGTTTAATTTTTGCTAATCTTAAATATTCTTTAAATTTTTTCCCGTCAAAATCTTTTTTAAAATCAAATTTCTTATTAGTCTGTTCATCAAATTTTATTTTCCCTTCTCCAATTGAAAAATCTAATATTTCATTTCTTGTTAATTTTTGGGAATTAGCCCCTTGCCTTAAATAAAAGCCAGAAGAGCATTGATGCGGTTTGTCATCTCCTTCAGGAACATTAATAATAAAAACATTATCAAAGGTCTCTAAGTTTATTTTTACATCTGGATCGCAGTTTTTAGCCAAATCCTGAATCTGTGATTTTAATTTATTAGTTACTTTTATGCCTTTTATTTCTCCTCTGTCACTCACACCTAAAAAAATCCTCCCTCCATAAGAATTAGCAAAAGCTACAACATCTTTAACTAAAGATTTATTAAAATTTTCTTTAAATTCTATCTTTAATCCTTCACCTTCCTGCAATATAAAATCTAATTCTTTTTTATTCATTTCTATCCTCAAAGTCACATCCATCTAATCCTAAATCAAAGTACTGTGACCTATCCATTAACTCTCACCTTAGAAGCATCAAAAGAAAATATTTTATTTTCATCAAACCATCCACATTTTATATCACTCAACCCAACCCCAGACCTAAAACTTAAACCAAGAGAATAATTATACAATTGAGAAACAACTTTATCCACATTCTCCAAAGCAGCATTCGGCTTATAATCCAACACCCAAATTTTCCCATTCTTAACCTGTAATATATCTATGTGCCCGCAAATTCCCCTATCACTAAACTTATCCCAATACCAAATAGGAACTTCAACAGCAACTGTATCTCTATCACAGTTCAGCAAAAAATCCTCAACAACAGAATGCCTTGATTTATTATTTTTTACAACCTTCAAAGCACCTCCTAAAACCCTATTCAACCTAATATTCTCAGAAACATTTACATTAACACTAACTTCACTCTTCAATTTAGAGCATCTATTCTCACTATCAAATATCTTACCATCAACACCTCTGCTCAAATCAAAAATAAAATTCTTCAAACCATCAAACTTGCCAAACTCTTTTAACTTCCCTTTATGAAATTTAAAATTATAAAGCAGACCAGAGTGTTTAAACATCCTGCCCACAACCAGATCATCACCATATCTACCAATTATTTTATCTCTAATATTTAAATAACCAAGACTAAACTCCTTGCACCAATTTGAAATAGAACTTTTTCTAACTACAACTTTATGTTTTCTAGAAATCAAATCACAAACCTCTTCCAAACTATAACCCTGATTATAAGCACTCACAGCACTCAAAATTATCTTAATATTAAACTTCTTCTTGCTGAAATCCAGATTAAATCTTTTATCACAACTTTTACAGGAATAAACCTGCTTTTTTCTATTTTTTAACTTACGTAAACCTTTCTTAACAACATTCTCAGAACCACAAAATTTACACTTTATTTCCAACTATTCATACCTCTATTTATCATAGTTTACAGATAATAAAATACACACATTGTGGGTATTTAAATCTTACGACAAATTTAGAACTTATACATACATAGTATGTAATAACTTATAACCCTTTCTATACACACATTGTATGTAACCAAACATTTATATATAAGTTTATACACATTTATACACATAAAAATGATAGATTTAGATGATATCATCCAAGCTAATAAAGAGTTTGATGAAGGAATAGTAATAAACAAAAGCAGTCTAGATTTTGCAATATCTCATATCAAAGATAGTAAAGACTGGATAAAACAACTAGCATTTATAACAAGAGCAATATTATGTGATCATGTATTCAAAGAAGCAAACAAACGCACTGCAACAGCATTAATAGCAACAATATTAGAAAAACAAAAATTAGGTTATGATCTCTATAAACTAGACAAAATTATAATTGAAATAACAAAAAAGAACATCACAAATATCAACAAAATAAGGAGTTTAATTAAAGATGTCATCAGATAAATCATTTATTGAAACTGCAAGAGAAATCATAAAAAGAAATCCAGAATATTTTGAAGCTCTAGCAGAATTTGATAGAACTGGAAAACTTCCAAAAATTACTTTCAAAAAAAGAATAGATATCACAGTAGATAAAGATATAATAAATAAATTCAAAGAATTTTGCAGAAAAAAAGGTTATAAAGTTTCAAATAGAATAGAACAATTAATAATTAGAGATTTATATCCAAAAGAAGTAAATAAATGAGGAAAATAATAATAATCCTAGACGATTTAGCAGATCAAATAAACCCAAAAAAATTAAAGGAGTTAAAAAATGAAATTTGGAATATTTTGTGAAATTTATGGAAAAACATTAAGAAACTTAGTTATAGAATACTTATTAGAGATGAGAAATTTAGATTTTGCAGTAGGAGATATGGCAGAAGAAATAGAAATATCAAGACCAAAAGCATATGAAATAATTAAAAATCTAGAAAAAGAAAATATAGTTAAAAAATCAAGAACAGTTTCAGGAACACAACTATATATATTAAATAAAAACAATATAAAAGTTAAATTATTAACAAAAACTTTTAAAGAATGTTTAAATTTAGTAATTGAAAATCACCAAGAAAAACCAATTATAGTTTCACATTAAAATGTCAGAATCATTTATCAAAATAGCAAAAAGAATAATAAAAGAACATCCAGAATATTTTGATGCTTTAGCAGAGTTTGATAAAACTGGAAAATTACCTGATATTACTAATCCAAAAGTTAAACAAATATTATTAAAAAAATATAACCGAAATGAATTTAACAAATTTCCTAAAAGAAAATCCAAATTCAAGAAAAATCTTCGGAAAAGAAGAACTAAGAATAATAAAATTTCAATTAAATGGAATTTCATTAACACAATCAGAAAAAAATAGACTATCAAGAGATATCCGACCAAAATTAGAATTTATTAAAGAATGTTCAAGATTTCAAGATCAATTCAAGCTAAAAAAAGGAGATATTAACAAACAACTAATACAAGAAGCAAAAGAAGTAATTCTAGATGACAAATCAAGGAATAACATTAAAAAAATACTTCTCTTTGGTTCTGTAGTAGAAAATCAATTAACAGTAAGGTCAGATATTGATATAGTAGTTATATTTAAAAAAATAAATCTAAAAGAAGCTACAGAATTTAGAATTAGAATAGCAGGAGAAGTGAATGATAAAATAGATATACAAGTATTTAAATTCTTACCAAATAAAATAAAAAAAGAAATCACAAAAAAACATAAGGTGCTTTATGAACAGAATAAATGATAAAATAGAAAAATCAAAAGATTTATAATGTAGGAAAAAAGTCCTACATTATGGAAAACAAAAATAAAATTTTAAACCTATTCTTCACAAGACCTATGTCTAAATTTCACATAAGAGAATTAAGTAGAATAACAAAATTAGACACAAAAACTGTTATGAACTATCTTAAAAATTTTGTAAAAGAAGAAATAATCATAAGAAAAAAAACAAAACATAGTTATCCTTATTATGAAGCAAATAGATTATCAAGAATATATAGATATGAAAAAAGCAATATTATAATTAAGAAG
>CBFCXS010000072.1:0-4539 GCA_965602085.1 Candidatus Woesearchaeota archaeon | reverse complement strand
CCTGTTCCTGTTCCTCCACCTAAACCGCAGGTGATGAAAACCAAATCTGCTCCCTGAATTTTTTGTTTTAATTCATGCTCAGATTCTCTTGCTGCTTCTTCACCTATTTGTGGAACTGAGCCTGCTCCTAAACCATGTGTAACTTCTCTTCCTATTAATATTTTTGAGTGAGCATTTGTGTATAATAAATCTTGAGCATCTGTATTGATTGCTATTGTTTCTACTCCAACAACCCCTACTTCAGATATTCTATCTACTGTGTTATTTCCTCCACCACCGCATCCTACAACCTTAATTTTAGCTTTTTGCTTTGATAAAATGTCTTCTAACTCATCATCTATGTCAAATTTGTTGTTTTGTAAGTTTGTTGGCTGAGAAAATTGAGGTTGTTGAGGTTGTACTGGCTGTTGGTTGTAATTAGGTTGTTGTTGCTGATTGTAGCCGTCCTCCATTTTATATATAATAATAAAAGCTGATATTTAAACTTAATTATCCTTTTTTGTAGGTTTTGCAAAAGTTATTTTTTTGAGCTCTGGTATGAGTTTTTTGATCTGTTTTTCAATTTCTTTTTGGACTGGTTCTGGTATTTGTATGTCTGCCTTTGCTTGGTTGTCTTTTATGGTTATTTTGTCTGTTTTTAAGAGTGCTTTTAGCTTTTCTTCTGTATTTTTTACTATTTTGTTGATTTTTACTTCGTAGATAAGGTCTTTTCCAGCTAATGGGTGGTTGAAATCTACTATAATTCTTCCTCCTGAGACAGCTCTAACTGTTCCTATCATTCCATCTAAGTTTAATTGTAGGCCTGGGAATGGTGTGATTTTTTCTTTTTTGAACTTGTTTGCTGGGATTAACTTCATTAATTTTGAGTTCTTTTTTCCAAAAGCTTTTTCTGTTGGGATTTCTAGTTTTAATTGTTTGTTTACTTCTTTGTTTGTTAGTTCTTCATCTAGGCCTTTGATTATTTCATTTTGTCCTAAGCATATGATTACTGGCTTGTAGGTTTGTTTTGGGTTATGTATATTGTTTTCCTTTGCTACCTTTTCTAGTGTTAAATCAAAGATTTTGTTTGAGTCTTTAACTCTGCCTACAAAGTCTATTTCTATAAAATCGCCTTTTTTTGTTTTCATAATTTTTGAAGTATTTTGATTATTTATAAATGTGATGGAAATGTTTATATAAGAATTAAAATTTAAAGATATTAATGGCAGGTGAAGTAAAACAAACTCATGCGGTTAATCTAAAGAAAGGCAGTTACTGCATTATTGATGGTGTGGCTTGTGTTGTAAAAAGTAATCAAATTTCTAGACCTGGAAAACATGGTCATGCTAAATGTAGAGTTGAAGCTGTTGCTATAGTTACTGGTCAAAAAAAGATTATTGCAATTCCTGGTCATGATAGTGTTCCTGTTCCAATAATTGAGAAAAAAAATGCTCAGGTTTTGAGTGTAAATGGTGATAATGCAAATATAATGGATATGGAATCCTATGAAACTTTTGATATTAAAATACCCAAAGAATTAAAAAATGAGGTTAAGGAAGGTAAGGAAGTTCAATACTGGGTTGTATTGAATGATAAAATAATAAAATCTGTGAAATAAAATGGTAAGATTCCCTGAAGCTATAACAAGACTTTATACAAGAGTTTTTGTTTGTAGGAAATGCAAGAAAAAAGTAAAGGCTACTGTAGCTAATGTAATTTCTAAAAGGTTGGTTTGTAAGAGGTGTGGAGGTAAAGCTTTTAGGGCAATTAAAAGACAGAAAGCGACTGTTGCAAAATGAATTATGATTTGCTTTTTGCACTTATTTTTTATGGGTTACTTCTATTGTTTTTTTATAAGAATAGGAAGAAAGTTAAAATTCAATCTAAGATTATTGCAATGTATCGGACCAAGTTGGGTCTGAATTGGATGGATAAGATTGCAAAAACTTTTCCTAGATTTTTAAAAGTTGTTTCTTATATTAGTATCTTTGTGGGTTTCTCTGGTATGATTTTGATTGTTTATTTTATTTTCAAAGGAACTTTTGATATGTTAATTAATGGCGGGGCTCCTGCTTTGGCTCCTGTGTTACCTGGTGTTAGGATTCCTGGATTGGCTATAACTATGGGTTTCTGGCATTGGATATTAGCTATATTGTTTGTTGCATCTGTTCATGAATTTTCTCATGGTGTGTTTGCTCGTTTGGTTGGTTTGAAATTAAAAAGTTCTGGGTTTGCACTTTTTGGTCCTATCTTGGCTGCATTTGTTGAGCCTGATGAAAAAGCTATGGCTAAAAAAAGTAAAAAAGATCAATTAGCAATATTATCTGCTGGACCTTTTTCAAATATAGTTTGGGGTATAATATTTCTTTTTGTTGGAATTTTAACTGCAGTTCCTTTACAAAGTGCGTTTTTTTATTCAGATGGTATAGTTGTTAATAGATTAATTGAAGGAATGCCTGTTGAACTTTCTGGTTTGGAAGCTCCGTTTGTAATTTATAATATAGATGGAATTGAAACTCCTAATGATAAAAGTTTTATTGAAGCAACTGAAACTTTTAAACCAGATAAAAGAGTTTCTTTTGTGACGAATAAAGGAAATTTTGAAGTTGATGCTAAAGGGCATCCTGATGATTCTTCAAAAGGTTATGTTGGAATTGCAGATTTTAGTTTGAGTTTGAAAATTAAAGAGAAGTTTTCTTTTTTAGGTAAGCTGCCTTATTTTGTTCTTTGGCTTAATAGATTTATTATGTGGTTGTTTATAATTAATATTGGTGTTGGTTTGTTTAATTTACTTCCTTTAGGTATTGTTGATGGCGGTAGAATGTTTTATTTGGCTGCTTTGTTTTTTGTTAAAGATGATAAATTAGCTAAGAAACTTTGGACTGCTGCTTCATTGATTGTTTTATTGTTGATTTTAATTAATATTTATCCTTACTTTGTTAAATTATTTTTATTTTTAAGTCAATTGTTTGTATAAAATGTTAGTTCTTACTAAAAAGTAGTTAAAACCAAAAGATTTATAAAGAGATAATTTATTATAAATATCAAAATGACAACTAAAACTAAATCAAGATTTGATGTGAAAGAAGGTAGAACAACTTTTACAGTTGACCATTTAGATGGGAAATTAGTCTTTGCTCATCCAGTAAAAGGACCAAATACTTACAATAATGTAGCAGAACAAATAGACCAAGATAAGACACCTTCTCAATTATATAGACCAACTACAGCAGAAACAATCTCATTAATATATTCTGCATTGCAAAATAAAGATAATAAGTATGCTCAGGAAATAATTAATACTCTAAAAAATAGATATTTCTGGTGTTTTACTAAAAATCTATGGACACCAGAGGGTGTTTACGTAGTAAATGATAGAGATGGAAGTAAATTAAGTAGAAAAGACTTGGAAAAAAGATTAAAGAAAAATGATGAAGATGTTAGATTTGTTCCAGAAGATAAGGTTAAATTAGGGGAACAAACTTCAAAAGAACTTGAAAATAATGAATATATTAGAGCTCATACAGAAGGACAAGAAGGTGCACAAAAACTAGCAGAAATAGCAGATGAATTTAAATTAAAACCTTTTGTGTATGGATTAGAAGATGTTACTCAAGATATTGAGAGAGTAACTGGCCTGGGCTCCGACTGGGACAGGGATAGGCTTTTCTTTGATGGTAGCTACCGTGGTGATGGCAGGTACGGTTATGCTTTTGGGTTACAGAAGTAGTAGGCGAAGCCTACGCAAAAAATTTTTAAATTATTAATTCTTTAATTATTGATGTCTTGGTGAAGCTCTTAAGGCTAATGAGCTGGGGCTACACACTCATTAAATAATAAAGTTCAACTATGACATTTAGTAGGTTTGAATCTGAACAATGAAATAGTGGTGATTTACTTTTAATTAATGGGTTACATAACTGACCTGAACTCCAACTGGAACAGGGATAGGCTTAACTTTGATGGTAACTACCATGGTGATAACAGGAACGGTTATGCTTTTGGAATAGCTCTACCAAGATTTATTATTATGAAAACCTACAAATACCTTTATCCTAGAATTTATTGTTTTAGTAATTTATTTTTAGCATGGAAAAAAGCAAGAAAAGGAAAAACAAAGAAAATTTATGTTAAGAAATTTGAAATTAATTTATTAAATAATTTATTACAACTGCAAAAAGAATTAAAAAATAAGACTTATCAACCTAAACCACTAAAAACATTCATTCTCAGAGATCCTAAAACAAGAAAAATATCAAAATCAGAATTTAGAGATAGAATAATACATCATGCTATAATAAATGTTCTAGAACCAATCTTTAATAAAACTTTTATCTATGATTCTTGTGCAAATAGAAAAGAAAAGGGAAATCTATTTGCAGTTAATAGATTTAATAAATTTTTAAGAAAAGTATCAAGAAATGGTAAAACAAATGGTTGGTTTAATGATAATCAAATAAAAGGCTACTGTTTAAAAGCAGATATTAAACATTATTTTCAGGAAGTTAACCATAATATATTACTAAATTTAATAAATAAAAAAATTAAAGATAAGCAGGT
>CBFCXS010000071.1:0-4558 GCA_965602085.1 Candidatus Woesearchaeota archaeon | reverse complement strand
AATAAATCATTTTACAAATTGGATGGAAGAAAGATTAGAAGCCTGTAGAGATTCTTTAAAGAGAACTGGTTCAGTTTATTTACACTGTGATTGGCGTGCTACCCATTATTTAAGAATGACTATGGACAGAGTTTTTGGTTCTGATAATTTTAAAAATACAATAGTATGGCATTTTGGTTTAGGTGGTGGTCCAAGAGATCATTGGAATAGAAAACACCATGATATACATTTCTATACTAAATCCAAAGAATTTGGTTTTAATATGCAATATGTTCCTGCAACTTCTCAAAAAATGAAGGGGCAGATGAAAAAAATGGATGATGTTTGGGATATTCCCTCAATTAATAACATGTCTAGAGAAAGATTAGGATATCCTACACAAAAACCAGAGTTATTATTGGAAAGGATTGTTCATGCATCTTCAAGTAAAGGAGATTTAGTTTTAGATCCTTTTTGTGGTTGTGGAACTGCTATAGCTGTTGCTCATAAAAATGATAGAAGATGGATTGGGGTTGATATATCTCCTGTTGCTTGTAGAGTTATGGGGGACAGAATGAAAGGTTTAGAGGGGATAATTGATGTAGAAATTATAGGATTACCTCTTACAATTGGAGAATTAAGAGAATCTGATCCTTTTAAATTCCAAGAGTATATATGTAGAAAATTAAAAGGCATGTCTTCTGATAAGAAAAGTGGAGATATGGGTATTGATGGTTACACATTAGATGGTAAAATACCAATTCAAGTTAAACGTTCTGATAAAGTTGGGAGAAATGTTGTTGATAATTTTGAAACTGCTATAGAAAGAAAAGGAAAGAATGTAGGTATGATAATTGGATTTTCTTTTAGTAGATCTGCTTATGATGAGGTTGCAAGGGTAAAAAGAGAAAAAGGTATGGAAATAAGATTAGTAAAAGTTAGTGAGTTACTCTAAGAATACAAAAGTTAACATAACTAACATTCCTAATACTAAAAATATAAATTGTAATAATGATTGTTTAATTTCTGTTTGTTTTTGGAGCTCTGGGATTAAATCAGATGATGCTATATAAATAAAACCTCCAGCTGTGAAAGGCAATAAAAACATTGTCAGGTTTGGAATTGTTTTGCCTATAAATAAAATTAAAATTGCTCCTAAAATTGCTGATAGTGCTGATAAGAAATTTAAAAATAAAGCTTTGTATTTTGTTAAACCAGCATAAAGTAAAATTCCAAAGTCTCCTATTTCCTGAGGGATTTCATGTAGGATAACTGCTATTGTTGTTGTGATTCCCAATTGAATGTTTGCTAAGTATGAACCTGCAATTACCATTCCATCTATGAAGTTGTGAAAAAAATCTCCTACTAAATTCATTGTAGCTAAATGATGTGGGTGTTGTTTTGATGTTGGTATATGGCAGTGCCTCCAGTGCAATACTTTTTCTAATAAAAAGAAAACTAATATTCCTATTAAAAAATATAATGATATGTTTAGAGAAATGCCATATTCTTTAAATGCTTCTGGAAGTAAATGAACTATAGCTCCTGCAATCAGTGCTCCTGCTGCAAAAGATACAAAAAATAATAATAATTTTCTTAAAAATTTCTCTTTTAGAGATATAGTTAGTATACCTATGAATGAGATTAGTGAAACTATAATAACACTTAGAATTGTGTATAACCATATTTGTTGCATTATTTAACTTCTTTTGCTCCTTCTTTTAATTCTTTTAATTGCTCTTTGTCTATTTTTAGTAGAAGAGCTTGAAATTCTCCTACATGAGTTTTCTCTTCCTTTGCTATATCTAATAAAGTATGTTTTATCTTTTTATTCTTTGTCTTCTTTGCCAATTGCTCATAAAGTGATACTGCATCTAATTCTGCTATTATACCTAACCTTAAAATTTCTCTGTCTGTTTTTGGGAATTCTGCTAACATTTTTACCTCCATTGACATTCTTTATTGTAGCATGTGCATTCTAAATTGTATAATTTGTTATCATAACAATCTCTGTATTCACATGTTGAGAAGCCCATATCCTGCGATTTTGACTGGCAGATTTGTGATGAGCAGCCTCCTATTGTACAATCTTCAACTGTTTCACAGGGCTCATTTGTAGATGTTCCGCAGAAGGGCTCTTGTATACAACCTGCTAAGAATACCATTAATAATAAGATTATCACCTTTTTCATTTCTTTAAATAATAAACTCTTTTATCTTTATTAAGCTTTTCAATTGCATATCTAAGCATTGTTCTAGGCATCTGTTTGTGGTAATTGTTTAGGAAGTTTTGTAGGAGTTTGATGTCTCTTTTACCCATTTCTCTAAGCATCCAACCAACTGCTTTTTGTATTAGGTCGTGGTTGTCTTTTAGAAGTATTTTTGAGAGTTCTATTGTGTGGTTGAATTGGTTGTTTTTTATGAATTCAAGTGTTGAGATTATAGATATTCTTCTCTCCCAAAGATTTTTTGATTTTGCTAGTTTGTATAGAATTTCTTTATTTCTATTTAATAGGTAGTTTCCTAATATTTTGGGCGCTGAGGAGTCAACTAAATCCCAATTGTTAATATTTTTTGTATTTTTTAAGTAGAAGTTTGCAATTTTCTCTTTGTTGTTTTTGTATTGGTTGATTAGAATGAATAAAGAAGTTAATCTGTGTTCGTGAATATTTGAGTTTAGAAGAGTTTGTATTTGGTTTAAGGTTAAATTTGGATATTTTTGTGCTACTTTTCTCTGATTTGGAACAATAACTCCTAAGAATATATCTCCTTCTCCATATTCTCCTTTTTTTGTTTTGAAGAATCCTTGGAGTATTTTTGCTTTTTTAGGGTTCTTTAGATTAGTTAGGTCTTGTTTTAAACTATTTATCATAAAAATGGAATGTTCTAGAATTATATAACCTTTCTTATTAAAAAAAATAAAAACAAAAAAAAATATTCATGTAAACTTTATATTATAAAAAAAATCCTAGAAACCTTTCTTTTTTCTATAACAATCTTTACAATAAACAGGTTTGCCTTCAATAGGTTTGAATGGAACTTCGCATTCTTGACCACATTCAGCACATACTGCTTTATGCATTTCTCGCGGACCAAAATCTCTTCCGCCTCTATCGTCTCTCATATTAATTTCTCCTTTATAACACTTAAATGTGTTATTATATTTATAGGGCTTTAATTAAGCTTTATAAAGGTTTGTGTTCTTAATTTTTGTATGGTTTATGCAGCTTCAGCAATAATATTGAAAGATAAAAGAATCCTTCTAATAAAGAGATCAGACTACACAAAAACCTTTCCTAATACTTGGGCTTGCCCTGGTGGTAGAGGGGATGAGGGGGAAACACCTGAACAAGCAGTAGTTAGAGAACTAAAAGAAGAGATGAATATAGACTTTAAACCAACAAAATTGTATAAGACTGGAAAATATAAGGATAGAGATTTATTTAGGTTTTTAGGAGAATGGTCAGGTGAGATTAAAATACAAGAAAATGAGATTACAGAATATGGTTGGTTTTCTTATGAGGTGGCTACTAAGTTAAATTTTGGTTTTGATTATAAAGAAGTAATTGAGCTTCTAAAAAAAGAAGGTTATTTGGAATGATATGTCTAGGAATTGAAAGCACCGCCCATACATTTGGGGCTTCTGTAGTTAGTGGTAAGAAAGAGATTATGAGTGATGTTAGAGAGGTGTATACCACTGAAAAAGGTGGTATGATTCCTGTAGAGGTTGCTAGACATCATGAGAGGGTTGTTGATAGGGTGGTTCGTGAGGCTATAGAGAAGGCTGGAGTAAGTAAAATTGATTTGGTTGCTTATTCTAGAGGTCCTGGAATGGGTAAGAATATCCTATCTATAGGTTTGAAAAAGGCTAAAGAATTTGATTGCCCTATATTGGGTGTTAACCACATAATAGCACATTTTAGTTCTGGTAGTTTATTTACTAATGTTAAGGACCCTGTATATGTTTTTGTTTCTGGGGCTAATACACAAATTATTGCTTTGGAAGGGGGGAAGTATAGAATTTTTGGTGAAACTTTAGATGTTGGTATGGGTAATGCTTTAGATAAGTTTGGTAGAGATATAGGTTTAGGTTTTCCTGCTGGCCCTAAGATTGAAGAATTAGCTTTGAATGGTAAATATATTGAACTTCCTTACAGTGTGAAAGGTATGGACCTTAGTTTTTCTGGTATTATAACTAAGGCTGTTAATTTGTTTAAGAAAGGTGCTTCTAAAAGTGATTTGTGTTTTTCTATGCAGGAAACTATATTTGCAATGTTAACTGAAGTTACTGAAAGGGCTATGGCTCATTGTGGTAAAAAAGAAGTTTTGTTGATTGGTGGTGTTGGTGCAAATAAAAGGTTGGTTACAATGTTAGAAGTTATGTGTTCTGAAAGAGGTGGAAAAAGTTTTGTTGTTCCTTTAAGATATTGTGGAGATAATGGAACTAATATTGCCTGGCAGGGAATTTTAGAATGGGATGCTGGTAGAAGAAAGGATAAGTTAGTTGTTAAGCCTTATGAACGGTGTGATGAAGTTGATGTTTTCTGGTAGTTGTTTTGTATATTGATAATTCTTATAA
>CBFCXS010000070.1:0-4583 GCA_965602085.1 Candidatus Woesearchaeota archaeon | reverse complement strand
TTTATTTTATTGAGCAGGGTCAATTATCTCACTTTAAAGCTGTTTAAAATAAAAAAAATCAAAGAAATAAGTTTGAGAAAAATCAAATCAACATATAAAGCTCTTGCTTTAAAACATCATCCAGATCATCAGGGGGATGTTACTAAATTTAGGTTTATTAAAGATGCTTATGATTATATAGTACTCCTAAAAAAACAGGAATTGGAAAAAGAAAGTAAAAAGTTTTTCAATCCTGATTTACGTTTCTATTCTAAAAATAGCATATACGATATCAAAAAGAAAAGATGGATTAGAGTCAAAGGTAAAAATTTGAAATGATGCCTGATTATATCTTAGCTCTATTAGTTATATCTTTAGTATTTATTATCAAACCTAAAAGATATAGTAAAATATGGAAACAGAAAAAGAAAGATAAGAAATGAAATATGTTGAAGAATTTAATGATTTAAATTGTAATCCTGAAATTCTTGATGTTGTGTTGCCTGTTCAAAGACTAGAAAAAGAAATTACTGAATCAATGGCAATGATCAAGATATTAAGAAAAATTGTTCTAAAAAAGAAAGACTTTCAATATCAAATTTTTGACTTTTGTGCAGGTAATGCACTTACTTCTGTGATAGCTTCCTTTCTATTCAAAAATGTATCTTGTTTTGCTATAGATATACGTCCAAGAGAAAGAGAATGGTCAAAAGTTAAAAATTTTGAGTATTTTAATAGTGATATCCAAAAAGATGATTGGGGATTGACAGTAAAAACATTTAAAAAAATACATCCTCATATAAAAACCATAATTATGTCTGTCCATCCCTGTGTTGACCTTGCTGAAACCGTCTTATCCATCCATAGAACGTCCAAATCGAATTATCTGATGCTCATGCCATGTTGCCAAGGGAAAACAGCAGGATATTCACTTCCCGAAGTCGTAGTGAAGAAAATAGGCAAGTATCTAAGGTGGTGTTTGTATCTTCAGACCAAAATTGATGGACATTCAAAACTCTACATTGATAATTTCTGTCTATCTCCAAGAAATGCCATTATAGCAGCAGGTTTATAATCTAAGTAAATCTTGTGCATAATCTAAGTAAATCTTGTGCAAGATATTACGAGCAAGATCAGCTTCAGCTATCTTCTTTGAACCAACTGCTTCAGTTATATCACTTGGCATATCTTCTGCCAGAAATGCCTGACTAATCAGATTCATTGAATGTTGATGTGAAGCAGCATTAAGTGCTGCCAATAATCCAGCTTGTGCAATTCCCCATTCTATAGTATCCATATAGTATCCATATTCTCTATTTATAAAGATACTCTCCATTCCATATGATATTTTTTATATTTTGATTGATTTTATCCCATTTCCTGAACTTGGTCTCATTGATAATCAGAATGCATTCTGATTTAATATACTTGTCTGTTGTTAAGAATTTTGCCGTACTTGTTGTGTAATATTCATATCCTTTAAACCATAACCTTAAAAGGGGTTCATATGGTAGAGCATGGTCATATGCAAGGATGTGTTTCCAATCCTTTATCATTTGAGCTAATAATAGATCAACTCCCCTTCCCACTTCACCTATTACAATGGTGTCTGATTCGTCCTTTATCTTAATAAGGTTTTTATACATATTGACTTTATGTTTCCATGTTTCCCATACCTGATATTCTAATTCCCCTCTATATGGATAATCATCAGGATATTTGTTTTCATTTGCTTCTGAATTTAAAAGATGATCACATATTTCTATTGTCCATAGGTCTGCTGTCCATAATTTATAAGACTTACCATTAATAAGTCCTTTACCTTTACGGATTTGACACTCTTGCATATTTATAGGAGTTACAAGATTGTTTTCTACATGTCTTTTGAATTCTCTTATTTTCGTAGTATCCATATCTTTATTTATTATTTTAATCCCCTTTCATGTCGATTTAAAGTATTTTCTCTTTACTACTCCCCTTTTATGACGATTAATTAGAAAAATACCCTTAAAAAATATAAGTATTAAGTAGGATATTTATAATTGAGGGTAAAAGTATGGCTATACGGTATGACAATGAATATATAAAAAGACCAAATGTTGAAATAGAATATACAGATCATCAAGTACAAGAGCTTTTATTGTGTAGAGATGATATTTTATACTTTACAAGAAACTATGTGAAAATTATCACATTAGACTTTGGTGAAGTACTATTTGATCCATATGAATATCAAATAAAAACTTTAGAGATTTTAGAAGAAAATAGATTCTTTATCGGTCTATGGGCAAGGCAATCAGGAAAGACTACCATTGTAGCTGATTATGCTTTATGGTATGCAATTTTTAACGATAACAAAAATATTGGAATAGTATCTAATAAGGAGTCTTCAGCTAAAAGAATTTTAGATAACATCAAAAAAATGTATGAGTCACTTCCAGTTTGGCTAAAACCTGGGGTAACTGAATGGGCAAAGACTTCCATTACCTTTGATAATGGATCAAAGATGATTATTTCAGCTACTACTCAAGATGCTTTCCGTGGATGGCCTATGAACTTAGTTATCTGTGATGAGTTTGCTTTTGTTCCCTCAAATAATGCTGATGAATTCTGGTCTTCAAATTATCCTACCATTTCTTCTTCTCAAAAATCAAGAATAGTAATCATATCTACTCCTAATGGTATGTTTAACATTTTCCATAGGCTATATAGTCAAGCAGTATCAAAGGAAAATTCTTTTATACCATTCAAAGTCACATGGGAAGCTGTACCTAACAGAGATAAGGCATGGGCCAAAGAACAGATTGCTAACCTTGGAATTCATGGATTCAATCAAGAGTTTGCCTGTAAGTTCCTTGGTTCAACCAATACTGTTATCAATCCTGAAGTATTAAGAACATTGTTAACCATGAGTAGAGACCCAAGAATGTATGATTTGAAGGATAGATTAAGAGTTTGGGAGAAACCTATTGATGGTGCTAAATATGTCCTTGGTGTTGATCCTGCAAAGGGTACAGGGGAGCACTTTTCAACCATTCAAATCCTTAGAATCAACTCTGTGTTGCCTATTGACATGATACAAGTTGCAGTATTCGAAGATAATCTAACAGACGTTTATGAGTTTTCACAAATCATTCATAGATTATCCATCTACTACAATAATGCACATATCCTATGTGAGAATAATGGAGAAGGTTCTGCTGTCATTGGTCAATTATGGTGGCATTGGGAAAATGAGCATTTGGTTAATTCAGGTGCTAAAACAGCTAGTCTTGGTATCAGATCAAACAGAAATACTAAACCTAAAGCTGTCCTATTAATGAAAAAATTAATAGAAGATGGAAGTATAGAGCTACAGGATAAGGAAACTATTGAGCAATTAGGTTCTTATATTGAAGATGAGAACAAATTTTATGGTAAAGATAAAAATGATGATTGTGTTGATGCTTTATTTTGGGCCTGTTACCTATTTGAAATGAATATTTTAGATGAAGAATGGCAGTTTAAGGGTGGAGATGTTAATGCAGAAGATGATGCATGGGGTATTCTATCAGATATTGAAGATGATATTGATGATTGGAGTTGGTTAACCAATTCAACTGTTTTTAGTTAAAATATATAAATAATAATTAGAAACACTAAGGAGTTAGAATTATGCCATTAGATATTAGACAAAGTAAGTCTGATTTAGCAGAACTGATAAAAAGAAGATTGGGATATCCCGTAATAAAAGTTGAGCTAACTCAACAGCAAATTTATGATACAATAGACTATGCAAAATATAAGTGGGTAAAATGGGGAGCAGGAAATTCGATTGTCGAAACCTATTTTACTACTTTACTTCTGGCAGGTCAAAATTTTTATGATCTACCTATAGGTGTTGTAGATATTGTTGATTATGATGATCAAGGATCAGAATACGGTATCAATACTTTATTTACTGTTGAAAATTTTTTATATACAAGAGGGGTTTTCCATCCTGCAATGTTTTCCGGTGGATATGGACATTCACTAATCAGTTATCATGTTGCATTAGACTTCTTAAAAACATTAGATAGATATACTCCTTCCATATATAATTACAAATATCATAAATACACCAATCAGTTAGAAGTACATCCTCAACCACCTTCAGGAAATGCTTTACTGTTACCAGATGAAAATGGTCAAGAAGCTACTTATGACTCCCCTGGGTTTGTACTCATCAGATCATATATGATTGAAGGTAGTCATTATGGAAGTATGGAAAGTGATCCTAAATTGTCTACATGGAAAAGAGGGGATTCAGATGAGCATTTTTATACTTCTGATTGGATATTTGACTATGCTTTAGCTGAATGTAAACTTGTACTAGGTAGAATCAGAAGTAAATTTGCCAATTTTAATTCTATCGGCAATATAGGAATAGGGTTAGATGGGGATACATTGCTACAGGAAGGGACAACAGAAAAAGAAAGATTAGATGAAACTTTAAGACTTGAAGAATCACATGAAGGGTATGGAATAATATGGGGGTAAAAAATGGATTTAGTAGATAAATACTTAGATGAAGATATACAAGAAGCAAAACTTTCTGCAAGAGGTAGATCAGAATTAGCAAGATT
>CBFCXS010000069.1:0-4765 GCA_965602085.1 Candidatus Woesearchaeota archaeon | reverse complement strand
ATTGTCTTCTAACCATACCCTTGTCCAATCAGGACTAACAGACTCCACTCTTTTAGGAGTTACTTGATAATCATTATCAACTCTATGTACTCTAACGATAGGATAATAGTTATTAAAATTATGCCTTATTTCTTTATAATAAATCCCACCTGAAGAAGTCCATGATGAAACCTGTTCAGAATAAAATCTTGCTGCTGAAACATCTATAGGAGTAGCCAAAGCAGTAGAAGATAACTGATACATCTGATATCCTACCTTATTACTGATTACTCTATTCGGTATGATATCTAAATCAAAAAACTCAACAGGTTCTAAATCATGTGGACTTGCTGAAGGAACAATACTATCAACATGAGTATCCCATTTATTTCCTTGTTTATTAGATATAACTTTATTAAGATTTTTATCAGTTTTTTCTAATACTATAGGAGAAACAGGAGCAAATACATGAAGATCATCTATTTCTTCTTCAATTCCATCAACTGTATTTTGCCAAACTATTTTAAAAGTTTGATCTTCATCATATCCCCCTTCTACTTCCCATTGATCACCTATCCAAAACTGAATAAATCCAAACTTACTTGTCTTCAAATCTTCTGCTGATGATTGAGTAAAAGAAGCAAATTTAGGATGCAAAAATATATTAGCTTCTGTAAGTGTACCTGATAGGTATACCCTTACTTCAGTATCCTCCAAAGGTCTACCCTGTCTATCTACAAAATATTGCCAATAATCTATTCTTGCCATGTCTACCCTATATTTATATTTATTATGGTTCTAAGAATTCTATATTCGTTATATCGTATGACCCACCTGCAAATGGCCCCGTAGTTACAAATGTATCAAATGGTAAATTGTTATAATTCCAAATCACCACCTGCTCCCCTGAAACAACATCATCTCTTTGACTATCATCTAATATTTCTTCATCACCATCCGTATTCCTAAAATCAACATCCAAAGGCCCAAAACCTGCTGTAAATGTTATTCTCATAATACTTGGATGAAAGTTTAATACCCATGCTCCCGTTGCAGTCAAATCCAATTCATATGGATTTATACTTACACCTGTTGCAGTATATTTAGACCCATCCCATGAACCCTTAACAACTGTCCAAAAACTTGGCCCCATTGCTGAAAACCATGAAGGAGTTTTATAATATTTAACAATTAATTTAGGAGCACGACCCCCCTGTACCACATTTCCACCAATCGTTTCTGAATAAGTTACAGCATTTTTGAACCATTGAGTAGAACCACCCCCCCCTTGAGGATCAACATTTGAGTAATCATGATCATATTCCCTTGCAGCAAATCTAATCCAATCTCCCATTTTACTACCAACATAATTCAAACCAAGTGCATTCATTTGAAGATTTTGAAATTGTGCTACAGAAGTATCCCAATCTTGTGCTGATGTAAGTGGACTTCCAGTAAACGAATCATAATCTGCTGTAGTTAGAACACCTATTATACCAGTACCCTCTTGAAGAATAACATTTGAATTATCATAACCTTCAGCATAGATCATTACTTTAGCTGAATCTAATTGTCTTGTTCCTCCACCCGATGGAATTTTACTAAGATCAAAATCAAAGAAGTTTCTATAAACTGCATATGCATAATATGGTGGACTTCCAGTAGTTGTGTATCCAGCAACAATACCCCATTGACTTTGACTTGATGAAGTTGTATCCACATAGTTCCCATCTGTTCCATTTCTAACTGTTGCCCAAGAAGCACCAAGATAATTATATACTCTACCATCAGAAGCACTTGAAGTTATCGTAAAAGTATGTAGTAATGGAGTAATACTAAAACTTGATGAGCTTGAACTTGTTGAGATTGAGCTTGAAGATTCGGAACTTGAACTCAATGAACTTGAACTCAATGAACTTGAACTCAATGAACTTGAACTTGTTGAGCTTGAACTAGAGCTACTTGAGCTTGAGCTAAGAGAACTAGAACTTGAAGATTCGGAACTTGAACTTAATGAGCTAGAGCTAGAGCTTGAGCTTACCGAACTTGAGCTTACCGAACTTGAACTTGAGCTAGGCCAATAATCGTTTCTCATATAAACGTCTTTTCTCTTTAAAGCAACCACCATTTTTCTAGTAGAAGGAGCATATTTAAAATCCTGTACTTCACTATTACCTGTAAAAGTAAAATCAAGTTGATATGTTTCCCCACCATCTTCAGTCCTGTATATGTATCCTGAATTTGGTACAGTACCAGTATCATTTGTTCCTATAAATACAGTTTGTAATGCAGAATTATATCCCATAGAACTTTGAATTGAACCTACACCTGTCCACGTCTTTTTTAATGTCCATGTATTCCCACCATCTGTACTCTTATACATTTCATTATCTACATGAACCAATGCACATTCATGAGCTTCATCCCATACTATCGACAAATCCACTCCTGTAGTACTAAATGTATGTCTCTTAATCCAATTTTCTCCAAGATCATCACTTGTCCATAATTGTGACCTAAGTTTTATCAATGCCATGATTCTACCACGTTTAGAATCATATGCCATATCCTGAACACTTGATACACCAAGCAAGTAACCTTCTGCTACATAAAAATCTGCTACATTTGTCCAATTCTTACCACCATCTACACTCTTATATACTCTTGCCCTTGGAGAATTAGCATATATTGAATCTCCACTACCTGCTAATAAAACTGCTCCATCTGATCCCGAAGGTGGAATATAAAGAAGTGATTCCAAACCACCAACCCAACTATTACCAATAAGATTCAATTTAGATTGCTGCCATGTATCTATCTGACCACCTGAAGCATACCAAATTTGAGCATCATTACCTGTTGCTGCTACTAGAGTACCATGATAATCATCATATACAAATTTTTGAACAATACTTACCCTATTAGGATCAAAATCAAATCCCGCTTTTTTTACTTCCCAATTAACAGAATCATTTGGCCCTTTACTTCCATAAATCTGACCATATGTTGTATAGTTTGCTTGTGAACCAACTACAAAATTATCACTGCCCACTCCTACACCAACAGATATTGCAAAATCAGGACTAGCACTTCTATAAGACCATTTTGGATATTGTGAGAAACTTGAACTGGAACTGGAAGCAGAACTTCCTTGAATATTAACCTCCACATCTATAGCTTCATCCATATAAATTCTAGTTTGTGAAAGGCTATTTACTATATCCTGTGGTTCTAATTGTTTTTGATCACTTAATTTTGAAACTTGAACTGTAACACTCTTGCTTATGATATTATGAGTTACGTCCTGATAATATGGCCCTGTCCCTAACCATGAAGTAATACTTTCTCTATGCTCAATTACTCCTTTAGGAGTTAAAGCATAAATTGAAGCACCAACACTATTTGTCCAGATATCATTTAACCACTTATTGCTTACAACTTTATTAAATCTATTATCTGAAGTCAGACATGTTAAGTTAGAATTTACAGGATGTAGATCATGTGGACTTTCTGAAGGTACATGAGATAATACATGGTCATACCATTTCTTTCCCAAGTAATCAGATACAAATTTGTTCCTATAGTCCTTATCTGCCCCTATATTGGTATCTACCCATGAAAAGACATTAGGCCAAGGATTCACATCATTAATAACACCGGGGGCAATTCCTGCCTTATACCACTCAAGTCTGAATGTCTGTGTAGGTGGATATCCACCATCTTCCCATTCACCACCTAACCAGAATTCAAAAAACCCGTTATTATCTGTGAGAATATTAGATATGCTTGTGGTTGTATGAGAAGCAATAATTTCTGTTAAGAAAATGCTTGCTTCCACTGTTGGATCATCATCTAGGAAAAGCCGAATTTGAGCATTCTGTATAGGTCTTCCTTCTTCATCAACCACATAATGCCAAAAATGAGTCCTTGATGCATCAAAAAATGAGCTACTGGAAGATGAACTGCTTGATATGGAACTTGAGCTTGAGACACTGGAACTTGAACTGACAGAACTGGAACTTAAACTTACAGAAACAGAACTTGAGGAACTGCTTGAGCTAACAGAACTTGAGCTTGATGAACTTAAACTGAAACTTGAGCTAACAGAACTTGAGCTTGAGCTTGAGCTTGATGAACTTGAGCTAACCGAACTTGAACTCAAGGAACTTGAACTTGAGCTTGATGAGCTACTTGAGCTACTTGAACATGGTGGTTCAGCTTCATATGTCCTTAAACCTGAAGTCCAATTAGCTATATAGATAAAATCAGAGTCAACATCCATACCATAATAGTTGCCACCTAGATCATCATGATCTAGCTCTGATATTTCACCTATATCATTAACTTGAACAGAAGTAACACCATCATCACAAAAAATAATAAGTCCATTATCTTGAACTCTAACCTGTTGAGCATTTCTAGCGATTCTATTTATATATGTTAAATTACCCGAACCATCAACTGAATAACTTCTTAAACCTTCACCATTACAACAAACATAGATAAAATTTCCATCACCCCAAACACCCTGATATGTATTTGTTCCTTGCTTATCATTATCAAGTCTTGTTAAATTACCCGAACCATCAACTGAATAACTTATTAGCCCTTTATCTCTTGATCCACAATAAATAAATGTACCATCACCCCAAACACCCCTATAATCAAGAGCACCTAAACTATTATCTGTATCTTTCAGAACCCATGTTCCAAGAGATGTATCCCAAGTTTGAACACCTAATGATGATACCGTATAAACCCAATTTTCATCTGCCCAACAATGCCA
>CBFCXS010000068.1:0-4783 GCA_965602085.1 Candidatus Woesearchaeota archaeon | reverse complement strand
CGTTGAACTGGAGAACAGTTATGAATACTAAAATTACTTTGATAGTTAACGGCAGTAAAAGGACAGTCGTTACCGATCCTGCACGGTCTCTTCTTGATGTTCTTCGAGAGGAGTTCCATCTGACCGGTACCAAATACGGCTGTGGCGAAGGGCAGTGTGGCGCCTGTACGGTGTTGATGGATGGCAGACGAACTCTCTCCTGCATTACGCCGGTTGCCAGGGCTGATAAGAAAAAGATTACAACAATCGAAGGATTTGCTGATGGTGATTCACTCCATCCCATTCAACAGTACCTTCTTTCCAAGGTTGTGCAGCATAAGGAATTGGGTGTTGGTCTGCATTAAGAAACTTTAAATACTTTGTCGGAGCTTGATGGATATTTCTTGCTTGAGTCTTTAAAGAAGTAGGAAATCCACCTGAAACTTGAACCACTTCCAAAAGTTCACCACCAAGAATATTACTTGCACTAGGTAATTGTGTTATAGTTTTCGTTGTCATAATCACTAAACCTCTATATATATTTATATATTTTAAATTTTATAAACTTTCAGAGCTACTTGAAAGTGAGCTACTTGAAAGTGAACTACTTGAAAGTGAACTACTTGAAAGTGAACTACTTGAAGCTGATGATGAACTATTTATACCAAATAATTCAATTTCACCTATTCTCATTCCAAGAGCACCCGGTTCCAATGAAGCAATTGAGCTTGAATCATTATATCTAATCTTAACCCATGATGCACTTACAGGTTCACCACACGTTGCTCCACTTGTAGGAGCACCACTGGTTGATAAGCTCAATGAGAATCCCCATTGCCCTGAAGCTTGCTGATGTAAAAATGGTTCTGAAACAGTCTGAACAAGAGACCAATCTACTCCATTAATAGATGAATATACTTCAAAGTCATTGGCATTTGGAGTCCATCCCGTAGGAGTCACACTTACTGAAAGGTTCCCATATACCTTCATTTTGGTTAATTCTTGTGCTGTACCAAGTTGCACACCATAAGACCATCTTTTATACCAAAAATCACCTGCATCTATATATCTATTTTTATCTACTAATAGAGGTTCTTCCACTACAAAACTCCCTGAAGTCGGAGCATTATCAGGTTCTAATTTCCATCCCTTCCATTCTGTAATCCCTATACCTATCAAACTACATGAGCTTGATGAACTTAAGCTACTTGAGCTACTAGAGCTTACAGAGCTTGATGAACTACTTGATGAACCAAGTTCTATCACCCTCTTAAATCCATCTTCAGTCAATCTTACTCTACTTGGAGATTGTGGTTCAGTTACCCTCAATTCATATGAAACAGATTCAGAGCTTGAAGATTTAGAGCTTGAACTAAAACTTCTTGAACTGGAACTCTGTGAACTGGAACTCTGTGAACTGGAACTCTGTGAACTACTTGAGCTTGATTCAGAACTAGAGCTTGAACTAGAGCTTATACTTGAACTTGATGAGCTTGAGCTTATGCTAAATGAGAAGCTAAAGCTTGAGCTTGATGAAGATGAGCTACTTGAACTAGAACTCAAAGAGCTTGAGCTAAAGCTTTCCGAACTTGAGCTTATAGAGCTTGAGCTTACAGAGAATGAGCTACTTGAACTTGAACTTGATGAGCTTGAACTCGTAGGACAAATATAATCACCCGAATTCAAAGTAAAATTATCAAAATGTGTTCTTACTCTAGGCTTATTCGTCCAATTTTGTACATAAATTCTAAATTCAACCTCTCCCCTGCCTATATCTGTTGTTCCCCCTACTTGAGACCATGATGCACCTGTCCAATAATATCCTTGCCAATCTTTTCCTGCCCTTGCAATCCTAAATTTACCCGTTAATGAATTATTAGCAACAGCCGTTTGAGTTAAAGCACCTGCCTTATATGCCTGTTCAATATAAGTAGTATCTGCTCCACTTTGATAAATTCTTAATCTATTATTATCATCTGATGGATATCTTGCTTCCAGAAACATTCCCCATCCACCAATACCATTATTTGCCGATGGACAAGTGATATCCCAATCAACCTCAACATCAAAATCACTTCCCGAAACAATTCTCATTCTATGTTGCAGCAATGAAACATTATTACTAAAGTCAACTTTACAAGCTAACCTACTCCCACTTAATATAGGTGTATTGGTTGATCCTTCCAATTTAATCCATCTATGTCTTTCAGGTTCTTCTCCATCCACCCCTGAAAAATCATCATTAATAGTTACATAACATGATTCAGAGCTTGATGAGCTTGAGCTACTGAAGCTACTTGAGCTTGAACTTTCAGAACTTGAGCTTGAGCTTGATACAGAGCTTGAGCTTGAGCTAGATGAACTACTTAAGCTAAAGCTTACGCTTGAGCTAGAGCTTGAACTGTAGCTAAAGGAACTTGAGCTTATAGAGCTTGAACTGATGCTAAAGGAACTTGAGCTTGAACTTGATGAGCTTCCTACACAAGTCCATTGCCCCGAATTCAGGATAAAGTTATCAAATTCACCAAATACTGATGGTTTATTAGTCCAATTTTGTACATAAAGTCTAAACTCAACTTCTTTATTCGTACCAATATTGGTTCCACTTGCCATCTGTGACCAAGTATCACTTAAATTTCTATAGTATCCCTGCCATTGCTGCCCTACCCTTGTGATTCTAAACCCACCACTTGTTTGAGCAGTAGCAACAGCCGTTTGAGTTAAAACCCCCTCTTTATATGCCTGTTCGAAATAGGTTGTAGTATTTCCTTGAATGTACATTCGTAATCTATTGTTATCATTACCAACTTCCCTTGCTTCAAAGAATACTCCCCATGAACTTGCCGATGAAGCAGGATTATCAAGACCAAGATTTCCAAGAATAAAATCTGTCTGTACATCAAAATCACTTCCTGAAACAACAGTCCATCTTGAATTAACAAGACTCGTATTTGTGGTAAAATCAACTACCCCCCTTAATCGACCACCACTTAATATAGGTGAACTCACTTCATTATAATCCCATTTATCCTTATTTGGAAAACCAACACCTGTAAAATCATCATTCGGTGATACATAACAAGAGCTACTTGAGCTACTTGAGCTAAAACTCTGTGAACTTGAACTGCTTGAACTAGAACTTGAACTCACAGAGCTTGAAGAACTGGAACTTGATTCAGAGCTTGAGCTACTGGAACTCCGTGAGCTTGAACTCTGTGAACTGGAACTGGATGAGCTACTTGAGCTTAAACTTACAGAGAATGAAGATGAGCTTGAACTCACAGAACTTGAACTGGATGAACTGGATGAACTTTCAGAGCTTGAGCTTGAAGATACACTACTTGAACTGACAGAACTGGAACTGGAACTCTTTGAACTGGAACTCTTTGAACTGGAACTGGAACTGACAGAGCTTGAACTGACAGAGCTTGAACTGCTTGAGCTTTGGCTATCTGAACTTGACGATGAACTGCTTGAAGATGAACTGCTTGAAGATGATGAACTTGAAGATGAAGAAATAAATCTTTCCTCAAGCAAATCTTGTAATTCTACAACACAATCATCTGTAAATTTTCTCTTACCCCTTCCATTTGGCCCTGGGTCTGCCTGAACTACAATAAAACAATCAATAGCACTAACTGACCAAACAACAGCATTTCTTGTACTTCCATACCATATTCTTTTTAGTTTGAATTCTGCATGGTCTCCTTTTTTCCATGCTATTATTTGAGGATATTTATTATCAAAATAATGAGCTACTTCATACCAGAAAATACCACCACTTGGAGTCCAATCTTCAGTAGAAACATTAAACTGTTTGTAATAAACACCATCCCCTGTCAAAATTGGAAATGCAGCATCAGCTAATGAATCATATAAAAAGAAAAGTTGGTTATTAGAAATAACCTTATTAAATATATTATTAGAATCACTGATATCTGCAACTGCCATCCCATGTGGACATTTAAACGTCATGGATGAGCTACTTGAGCTTGTGCTACTACTTGAGCTTGAACTTGCCATTATTCCTCTTTATGGGTCTAAAAATTCTATATTTGTTATATCAAATCCACCATTATTCCATTGATATATCCATAATGAATCAATATCATAATTATTATAATTACAATAATCTATTGTTGCATTAACTTTTTTTGGAACACCAGAAAAGAAATGTTGTCTAGGATAAGGATTGGGACTATCAAATATATTTTCCGATCCTTCAGTATTATACATTTCAACCCAAAGTTCTTCTGAAGTAGTAATTCTAATTTTATATGGTTTATATCCTGTTGCCCATACCCCTGTAACATACAATTCTACTAGCTCATCTCCACCTGAACTATATTTACTTCCATCCCATGTAGCAGTTCCAGCACCTAATGTCCAAAAACTTGGCCCCATTACAGAAGTCCATTCAGGGGTTTTTGTATATCTAACTACCAATCTTGGAGTCTGAATTCTTCCATTACTTTGTTGTTCATCTATCTCCATGAACCAACATCCATTTCTGAAAACTCCTGAAATGGGTTCAACATCTAAATAATCATGATCATATTCCCTTACACAAAATTTAAGTGAACTATCACCCATTCTATTTTCAACATACTGATTACCTGCTGAATTAAACCACATCTTATTTCTATTATAAAGACCACCACCGTCAAATACTACCCAATCATATCCTGCACTTAAAAAAGGCCCACCTGTAAATTGATCAAAATCAGCTAATACTACTGTTCCTGAGAAGGTTGATTGTTGAACCATCACATTTCCTTCATTCCAAGTAAACCCACCTATATCA
>CBFCXS010000067.1:0-4789 GCA_965602085.1 Candidatus Woesearchaeota archaeon | reverse complement strand
TTAATTCTTTTGTTAATCTTATTTGAATTGTTTGCATTACTATGGTAATGTGTTTGATATATATAAGTGTTTTGGTAAAAGGTAAAGGGATTATTTAAAGGGGAGATTTTACTTTTTATTTTTCCCTAAATGAGAAGTATCATTTTTTACTGCACATATTGGCTTTCCATCCTTATACTCAATAATTGTGATACTAGTGTTATCAATAGGAATTTTATATGCTAAAGTCTTATCTAAGTTAAATAGGTCTGCTAGTAAATATTTTATTGTATAAGCATGTGTGAATGCTGCAATGTTTCCTTTAGGTGATTTCTTTATAATTTGTTTTAGCCATTTTTTCATGCGTTTTGCAACCATTGCCTGGCTTTCACCTTTTATAGTATCTCCTGGAACAAAATTCCAGCAATCTTTTTTTAATGCTTTTACAACATCTTGCCTTTGATATATTTGCTTTTTTGGTTTGCCTTCCCAATCTCCTTGACTAAGTTCTAGAAGAGATGGCTCTAATTTTATAATATTGGGTGATTTTCCCATAGCTTTCAAACAAAATTGTGCAGTTTGTTGTGTTCTTATTGCTGGAGAACAATAAATAACATTAAATTTAATCTTTTTTAGTCTAGCTCCAAGTTTTTTTGATTGAGTAATACCCTTTTTTGTTATTTTTTTAGAATTGCTTCTTCCACCTACTGTCTTTTTAAAATTTACTTCTGATTCGGCGTTTCTGATTAGGTAGATATTCATTATATGTTCTTAATTGATTTAATTTCTTAAATGTTTTGGTTGGTAAAAGGTATTAGAATTAATTAAAAAGCAGAATAATATTTTGAAACGTCTAAAGTTTCAAGAACTCTTTCCGCACTTACAACTTCAATATTCCAACCTTTCTTTAATTTATCAAAAACATTTATGTAAACTGCTATAGAAGCTCTTAATTTTTCTTCTTCTGAATGAGCCTCTGGAATAGATAATTCACATGACCTAACACCATTAACAAAAGTAATAGTTCCTTTTGATACTCTTTGCAATAAATCATAAAGGGCTTGGCTTTTATTAGGAATATTTGCTTCTAAACCATGTACAATCCTTTCTAATGCTAATTCATCATCTGGAACCAATTTTAAATCTTTTATTCCCATTTTAATCAACATATATACTCCAGTATATCCTTTAAAAGCTTTTCGTAGGTCTTAGAATTACCTTTTATTCTTCATTTTAGCCTCTAATTCCTGTTTTTTGACTCTAGGGATATCTTTATAAATAGCCTTAGTAGTGGGTAATTATGAGAAAATATCAAGAAAGATCAGACAGCCGTGGAGGAAGATCCGGAGGCAGTAGATCTAATAGAAGGTCTGGAGGCTCAAGGTTTAGAGAGTATGAAGACCGAGGTTCTAGAGGATCTGGAAGAAGGTCTGTTGAGATGCATGATACTGTTTGTGATGAATGTAAAAAAGAATGTCAGGTTCCATTTAGGCCAACTGAAGGAAAGCCTATATATTGTAATGAATGTTTTGATAAAAAGGGTGGTTCTCAAGGTCGGGGATCTTCAGACCAATTTGAGAAGATTAATGAAAAACTTGATAAGATAATTAAAGCTTTGAAGATTAAAGATTAGTTTGTAGGTTTCTAGGTAAAAGTTAGACTAATACTTCAGAAGGATATTTTACTTTTTAATGTGTTATATAAATTGTTACATCATCTTTATAAATAAAAAATTCATTAAATTTAATATGATGGAGGAGATAAGTGATAAAAATAGAAAATATAGAAAAATCTTATTTTCTACTAAACATTTTCCAGAAGGGGTTATAAATAGAAAACTGTTTACTTCTTTACAAAAAGCAGATGAAATAACAATAAAAGCTATAAAAAATTCTGGTATTCTAATTGAACCTTTTATGAAAGATGATTGTAAATATCTTTGTCTGTTTAGATCAGATTTAAAAATAATTGTTTGTTGTCCAATTAAATTTGTAGGGGAGAATACTTTTTTTGTACCTACAATTTTCAAAGCTAATAAATGGCAAACAGATGTTTATAAAGAATTAATTAAAAAAAGAAAATCAAGTAAGTAATATATCCCCTTCATTTATTTTTATTTTTTTTGCCCCTTCTTTTCTTTTAATCAATTTATCTAATTTTTTAGCAAATAATGGAGATTCTTTTTCATCTAAGAAAGTTTCCCCACATTTGTTACACTCTTGTACTTTGGATTCTATAACTATCTCACCTGGGTTAGAAAATTCAATACAGGTCTTTTTAGTAGTTTCTTTTAAATTTCCAGTTTCACATATTGGACATATTATTTTCATTTTATTAATGGGAATATTAATGAATTTATAGCCCTATTTAAGGTTTTTGTATGTAAATTAGAAGTCAAATTAATAGAACTAAATAACTTTTTATCCATTTATTTCCACCTCAACTGTTTTATAATTAATTATATATTTACTATTGTAATTAATAGTAATATGATAATTCTTATATATATAGTTTTCGACTTGCAAATATTTATATTATCAGCATTATAATAGAATTTAATAAACAGAGCTAAAATGAACATTAAATCACTCCCTTGGTATGATAGACCTGGTGCTAGACTAACTAGAGATGGTGTTGAAAAATTAAATAATTCTGATTTACTAGCTGTTCTCTTAGGAAAGGGTAAAAAAGAAAGTGTTTTACTTTTTATTCCTCTATAATCTCCTTAGTTTTTGAAATTATATTTTCAGCATGGCCCATTTTTCTAATAATTTTACAAATTTATCCTCATTATATACAATTATACCTTTTATGGCATTTAAGATAATTTTATCTTCTTTTTTAATATTTTCTCTTAAATCACTTTCTGTCTGATATATAGGATGTATTTTTTTAACATTTAGCATATTTAATTCTTTTATTTCTTTTTTTAAATTTGAAAAATTCTTTTTATTTGTTAGTAATAATACATCTATATCCTTGGATTGTTTTAAATTTTTAAGAACAGAGCCAAATAAAATAACACATTCAGCAAATTTTATTTTTTTAAGCTCATTAATCCATCTTTTTATATAACTTTGCGCCTGCTCTTTTTCCCTTTTTAGTAAAAATCTTATATATTCTCTTGCATAAGCAAAATTTATACTGTAGAATTTAGCATTTCCTAACCTTTCTGAGACTATAATGTTTTCTTTTTCTAATCTTCTAGCTATCTTTAAGGCACCCATAGAACTTATTTTTAGCTGTTTTGCTATGCTGTTTGCATTGTATCTTATTTTAGGTGACTTTAGTATTAATAATACAAAATCCATTTCATTGTTAGATTTTATCATAAACTTTAAGTTTATATATATAAACTATTAGTTTAAATACTTTTCGGTTTCGTATAAAGGTTACGAAGATGTATTGGTAAAAGGTATTAGAATTGGATTAGAGTATTTTACTTTTTAATGATAGAAGGTTTTAAATATTACTTATTTTATATAATATAGTATAATATAGTATGGTTTAATAAGAATATATATAAAAATGGTAATAGTCTATAATCCAGAGAATGATAGAATAATAGAGAGAAGAATAGCTAAAACTGAAGAAATATTAAATAATTTGCCATATAAATACTGTTTTATAAGCGGTTCTTTTTTGTTCAAAGAAAAATATAAAGATATAGACATCTTTGTAATAACAAGAAGCAAAAAACAAGTTAAAGTTGATAAAAAAATAAATATAATTAAAGTAGATTTTAATGATTTATACTCCTTATTTTATCATTCTGCTTCTAAGAGTTGTATAGCAAAAAATATTTTACCAAAAAAACCATTAAAAGTAACTATTGCAGATTATTGGAGTATAATAAACGAAGCAGTTCCTAGTATATTTAATGAAAAAAGAAATTTCCAAAAAAATATCAGATTTTTGTTATTATATACTGAGTATTTTGAAAGCAAGAAAATTTTGGATACTTATGAATTGGCGGAAAAATCAGCACATTTTAAAAATTACAAGATGGTACTGGATTATGTGAATAAAAAAATACCAAAGATTATAAGGAAAAACTTGCATAAGAGCTACATCAAAAAATTTTTCTATACCTCTGCAGGGCTTTACAAAGATATATTTGACTACCCAAATACAAAATTTTTATATAATTTGAGCCATGACATAATCAATGGAAGATGATTACACCAGATGTTTTTAAAAAAGAAATAGAAAATATAGTTTCTCAAGATTATAAAATAAAATTTTTAGGGGATGGGTATTGTGATCTAACTGAAAAACAAGCAGAAGGTATCTATAATTGGACCAAAGATGTTGTTGCTAAGAAACTAATTCCTGCATTAACCCAATCAAAAAAGATGTATAAACTTTGGAAAATAAATGAGCTTTTGAGTTTTATTAAAAAATTTAATATCTCAAATCAAGAAAAAAGGATTATTTTAATTAAAATAAAAAATAAAGACTTTATTGAATTTCACATGAGTAAACATGAGTATTATGATAAATTGAGAAAACAGCTTAATTTGACTAAGAAAAGTTAAAATGAACATCCCTTGGTGCTAGACTAACTAGAGATGGTGTTGAAAAGACACTCTTTAGGTCTCGATTCTTGGAAGCGGTGGTGCCCTTATAAAACAAGGGTTTGGAAAGCAGAGAGATACCATCTCAAATGTCTTCAGACCAATTAAAGCAGGTTAATGAAAAACTTGTTGGATCTTAGGATTTTTCTATTTTAAAAAAAGGTTTATGATGAAAAAGTTACTGTTTAAAATTGCTTCAATAGTTTTATTAATTCTTTTTTTAATCAATTGTC
>CBFCXS010000066.1:0-4801 GCA_965602085.1 Candidatus Woesearchaeota archaeon | reverse complement strand
GAATCACTAACCTCTTTATCAGAATCATTAACCTCTTTATTAAATGAACAAATAATTTCACCATTACAAGATTCAGTATAAATCAAACCACCATTTCCATAAATTTCAACCTTATCTAATCCATAATCACTATCAATAGCAAAAACATTCAAAGTTGTACTACTAAGAGGATTTTCATCTACAGCTGATATTAATACATTAGGTGCAGCAAAAACTAGATTTAGATTCAATAAAATTATTCCTAATATTAATAGTATTTTTTTCATTTTTTATATTGATAACCCACAATAATTGAATTCTTTTCATTATTAACTGCTAATCCCCACAGGAGTCTATGAAGAGAGGAATTTTCATCATTTTTTTGAAAACTATAGGCTCCAATTACACCAGCTTCCCTTAAATTTTTTGAATTACCCCTTAATACTAAATAAAGATTTAATGCAGGTTGTTCTAATAAGTTAGTTTCTTTCATACAAAAATCTGAAATTAAATTTAAATTATCAACTAAAAGTTCATTTCTTCCATATAACCATTCAGTTGAAAAGGAGTTTCTATCAATAAAATTTCTTATAGTATTAACTCTATTTTGATTATCACCAAAGCCAAGCATAAATGTATAACCAACAAGATTATCAATACTTCCAAATTTTTGATAAGAAACACCTGCAGAAAGACCCAATTTTTCTTTTATTAATTGAGAATATCCTAATTTAGAAGCAATATCTTTTTCATCACCAGCACACTCAAAATTAATCCAAGAATTATCTGATAAATTAACATCCCCTCCTAAAGAATAAAAACGGGAGGTTTCTTTAGAACTATCTTCTCCAAGAACAGTTCCATCTTGTAATCTTGTTTCTAAATCAACTTGTTTATCCTTGTAACCTGCTTTTAAATTTAATATTACAGCTTTATTAATAAAACCTAAATTCCCTCTTATTCCATTCCAACCTTGATTCTGTATTTCATTAATAATATTATCTATATAAACTTTATTAGTTCTTGAACCAAATAAACCATCTATACCAAATAACCAAAGATTTTCAGGTCTTTCTAAAACCTTATTTGTAGTTAATGTAATTTTATTATCATTCTTATATTGAGAATCAGTATCCTGTCTAACAAAAAATAGCTTTGCTTCAAAATCTTTATTACCCTGATATTTTCCAAGATTTTCAATATCTAGTGTGAATTGTCTCTCATCATCTTTATTTACTTTAGCAAAAACAGAGTTAGAAAAATCTTTTTCTTTCCATTTGGAGAAGAGGTTACTATTCTCTCCATCTCCAGCGCCTACAACACTTATTTGTCTTGGAAAATCTGAACCTATTTCTTCAAAATCTGAAACATCACCACAACCAGTTAAACCTGCTAACCCGCAGACTCCAATAGCTTTTAAATAATCTCCAACTTTTCCTAACATCCCTTTTGGTTGATAAGTGCTTCTCATTTTGTTGCTATTAACAAGTTACACTCTTCTATATAAAGCTTACTATAACATATACTTTCAAAAATGTTGTATTCTACACTACAACTCAAACTTATATTAATTTCTTAATTAAGAAGAAAAATGAGCTTAGCTAAAAGATCCATAAAATTTGGTATTGCTGCTCTCCTACTTTATTCAGCAATAAGAATAGGAAATAATCATTTTAAAAAATATAAAGATGAAAAATTTAAACCAGTAGTTGAATGTATAACAAAAGAAACTGAATTTTATATTAGAAAAGCAGAAGAATATATCAGAAATATAAATCCAAAAGAAGAAGATAACTTAGAAAATAAAATTGAAAGCCTAAAAAGTTGTACACCTAACTACAACACAGATTAATATGTTTAATAAACATAGAACAATAAAATGGAAACAAAAACAAAACCATCATTATCGGAAATAACACTTGAAGAATTAGAAAAAATCTCTGAAGTGCAAAGAAAATCTCCCTCTATAATAAAAGTTAAGAGACATACTAAAGAGGGTTTAAAAAAAGCATTAGCAGTAACCCTAGTAGCACTTGGGGCTATGTATTATGGTGCAAAATTCAATCAAGAAATTTCTCAAATTGAAGAAAAAATAACTAATTATCTATCAAATGAAATAAATTATCAAGGGGGAAAAAATGGAAACTGAAATGATGGATATTATTGAAGACCAACTAGATTATGAAAAACCCTTACCTGTACAAGAACACCAGCCATTAACAGATATTGATCCAGAAATCAGAAATATGATTGAAGGGCAAAGAGGAGGTTCTACAGAAAGTCCCCAAACCAGCGGAGCCTATCTTAAAAAAAGAACTAGAGATAATGAAATGGATTTAAAAAAACTTACTTATGTTGGAAGAAATCCAGTTATACAAACAATTTACAGAACATGTTACACACTTCACTTAAAAGATCCAATAGCAGAATTAGAAAAAAGAAGAAACTGTATTGAAGAAAAAATAGCAGGAGACCAAAGGGTTACAGATGCGCTTGATGACCAAATAAGAGATATTGAAAGAGAATTAGATGGTATAAATGAAGAAGGGGAAGTAACTAATAAATATGCTACAAGAACATTAATGAAAAATGCAGAAGCATTAGTTATGGAATATGAAGAAGCCCTAGACAATGAGCAAAGATTAAAAGCAGAAGAAGAAGTAAAGGCAGAAGAGATTAAAGATATGTTTTTCCAGGAAGAAGATTCCAAAAGAAAAGAAGAAATTGCTCAAGATTACCAGGCTTATCAAAAAAATATACTGCAAAGAAAAGCTAAAGAAAAAAATCTTAAAGAAAAACTTTCAACTGTTTCACAAAGATATAATCTATTTTTTGATAATGTTGAAAGAGCAGAATCTTTTAGAGCAAGATATGCTACCCAAAAAGAAAATGTAATACAAGATAAATCAGCATTAGAAGGTGTAAGTTACGATCTAAAATTCTTAGTAAGAGTAAATACAGGTGCTGTACGTATAGTACAACAAATAGCTGACAACCAAAAATCACTAGAAGTTTACAGAAGACTTGTAGAAGGACTTGAAAAAATCTGGAAAACTGAAGGAGAAATTATGAGAGATGTACCTAACATAATAGAGTCAAATAGACGTAAAACAAAAAGACAAAAGGATGAAGATGTAGGAAGGCTAAATAGAAGCAAAGAAAATGAGATACAACTAGCTAAAAGAAGGATTAAGGAAGCATCTGGATTAGGATTGTAACTATTTTTTATTTTTTAAAGGGATATATATGACACTAGAGATAATTATCAAAGCAGCAGAACTTACTGCTGCAAAAAATATGTATAGCCGTAAATTAGATAATCCCCTATTAAAATTTCACAAACAAATAAAAGCTAGAGATAATAGTAGATCAGGAATACTTAGTCTAGAAGGTAGCTTATCATCAAATGCTATAGAAACCTTTTTTGGTGCTTATGGAATTGTAAGACAAAAATTATCTCAAATACCTGGAGCTTCTTCTATAAAAGATTACAAACAAACTCTTAACTTATACATTTTGTATGTAGCTGCTTCATATTCACATTCTATGATGTCAAAACATATAGAAGGTGAAACAGCATATCCTTCTTTACCAAATATACAAAATATAAATGATGAATATTTACTAATTAATGAACTCATTCCAAATTACTTGAAAACTACACGTATTTGTAGAACAGGTAAGGAACTTGCTCAAACAACAAAAGGGTACTTTACAAGAATAAAAGAAATTACTAAGAGATCATTATCTTCTAAACAAAATTCAAATATATTAAGGGAATTACAGAATAATATTATAATTAATTTTGAAGATGGTAATCAAAGTTTCAGTGCACTTAAACAAAGAACTTCTAAGAAAAAAAGAAAAAATATAGAAGATGAAAAGATAACTTTTGATGATATTGGTGGGAATCACCAAGCAAAAAAAGAATTAATATATTTAGTAAAATCAATTACTCACCCTGACAGAAAAAAATATGGTTACAAACCTCCAAGAGGAATATTTTTCTATGGTCACCCAGGCACAGGTAAAACTTTATCTGCAAAAGCATTAGCTAATGAATCTGGAGTACCTTTCCATAATATTGACATCACCGATGTTTTAAGTAAATGGTATGGTGAAAGTGAAAGAAACTTAAAAAATGCTTTATCACAAGATGGTATAATATTTATAGATGAATATGATTCACTAGGTAGAGTAAATCATCAGGACAACAATGGCTATTCTCAAAAATTAGTTAACATAATTGCAGAAACAATGGATGGTTATGACTCAAATCCTAATACAATTTATATTGCTTCATCAAATAGTCTTAAAATTGAAAGAAAATTAAAAAGAGCTGGCAGATTTAGTAAATTCATTTTCTTTGGAAGTCCTGATTACAAGGACATAAGAGAAATATTAACTATTCATCTTAAAAAACTTCAGCAAAGTTCAGAAATGCAACTCTTTAATGGAGTAAATGTAAATCAAATTGCATCTAGATTACATAAAAAAAGCCAAGAAGAACAAAAAAGAAATAAAAATTTAATAATCACTGGAGCAGACATAAAAGAAATTATTAGAAGAACCCATGAAGCACAATGGAATAAATTTCTTGATTCAGATAGATTCCATAAAATAACTACAACAGATTTTGAAGAAGAAATTCAAAAATATAATATGGAACAGAGGTTATAAAAATGCCTAATCAACAAGAATTAGAGGAATTTAAAAAAAGTGTAATGAGAGCAAGAGCAAGGAGTTTAATTAATCATAATTTATCTGAACAAGAAAAAAAAGAAAAAGAATGGAGTAAAACCCTAGAAAGGGCTATATTTAA
>CBFCXS010000065.1:0-5079 GCA_965602085.1 Candidatus Woesearchaeota archaeon | reverse complement strand
TTGGAAGTAAAGAAATTAAATTTGTTGCTGATGATCCTGGTTTGAATACTATTGATAGTGGTTTGATTAGTTTAGTTGTAAATAATGTTGTTGTTTGTGGGGATGGTTTAGTTGAAGGTGATGAAGAGTGTGATTTGAGTAATTTGAATGATAAGAGTTGTTTAAACTTTGCTTATGATGGTGGAAGTTTAAGTTGTGATTCTGAGTGTGACTTTGATTATGCTAGTTGTACTATAACTTCTTCTTCTGGTAGTCCTTCTGGTGGTGGTGGAACTCCTACTGGTGAAGAAGCTTCTGAAGAGGTTAGTGTTGAGGAAAAAAGTGTTGAGGTAAAAACAGAGGTTAAGGCTGAAGAAGAGCCATTACTTGGTTCTGGAGAGGTTACAAAAGAGGAAATAAAGCCCAAAAGTGGTAGATTTAGCCGTATTTGGGAGATAATAAAGAACTTTTTCTATGGTATATTTAGGTGGATTTTTGACTGGTTTTGAGTGTAAAAATAGTAAGTTTTATAAAGCATAAATTCTAGTATATTTTGTGAGAGAGAAAGGAAATATGAAAAAATATTTCTAATAAGGTGATAAAAATTAAACATATATTACCTAGTTTACGGGAAAAACCGAGATATATTAAGTATAAAACAGCTCAAAAAATGAGTGTTGATACTATATATCATGACATTAAGGGATTTCTTGGTGAATTAGGAATGGCAAAAGCTGGAATAAAAATGATGAAAAACAGTGTAATAAGAACAAATAGTAAAAACTTAGATGAAGTAAAGAGCGCTTTAGTATTAATTAAGGGCTTAGAAATAGTAAAAGTATCAGGTTTATTAAACAGAATTGGAGGTTAAAAATGCAACAAACACAAGCACAAATGCAACAAGCACAACAAGCAATGGGATATGATAGAACTAGTGCAATGTTCAGCCCAGATGGTAGATTATTACAAGTTGAGTATGCTAAAAAAACTGTAAAACAGGGAACAAGCGCAATTGGTATGGTATGTAAGGATGGAGTTGTTTTAATAGCAGATAGGAGAATAGTTGAGAAATTAATTGTTCCTGAAAGTATTGATAAAGTTAGCCAGATTGATGATCATATAGCTGCTACAGCTTCTGGAATTTTAAGTGATGGAAGAATTTTAGTTGAGAAGGCGCAAGTTTTAGCTCAACAACACAGAGTTACTTATGATAGTCCTGTAGATACACATTCATTAGTAAAAGAAATTTGTAATATTAAACAAATGTATACTCAAGTAGGTGGTGCAAGACCATTTGGTGTTTCACTTTTATTTGCTGGAGTAAATAATGGTCCACAATTATTTGTAACAGATCCTACTGGAATATTTTTTGAATATAAAGCAACAGCTATAGGTGAAAATGATTCAGAAGTTAAAGAAATGTTAGATAAAGAGTATAAAGAGACATTAAGTGTTGATGATGGAATTTCATTAGCTGTAAAAATTCTTAAAAAAGTTTTAGGCAAGGACTTTGAGATTAGCAGATTGGATGGAGCTTATGTTAAATCCAGTGATAAGAAATATACAAAAATAGCTAAGGAGAAATTTAAGAAGTAATATGGTAGATGTGGATAAAGCAGTAGTTATGAAGTATAGTAAGAAAGGAAAAACATTTTCTATATTGATAGATGCTGAGAAGGCTAAAGAATTTAGAGATGGAAAAGCTTCTTTAGATGATGCTTTAGCAGCTGAAGATATTTTTACTGATGCTAAAAAAGGTTTACATGCACCTGAAAATGAATTGAAAGATGTGTTTGGAATAAATGATAAAAGAAAGATTGCTGAAATAATTATTAGAGACGGAGATTTACCAGTTACAACCAAACAAAGAAGTGAAGCTTTAGATGAGAAGAAGAGGCAGATAGTAAATATAATTTCCAGAAATGCAGTTGATCCAAAAACAGGCATACCGCATCCGCCTGCAAGAATTGAAGCTGCAATGGAAGAAGCAAAAGTTTCAGTTGATGAACATAAATCAGCTGAAGAGCAAATTACTAATGTTTTGAGTGGAATAAGTTCAATTATACCAATTAAATTAGAAGTTAAGAAAATGGAATTTGTTATTCCAGCTAAATATGCTGGGCAAGCTTTTGGTTTGATAAAAAGAGAAGGTAAAGTTTTGAAAGATGAGTGGAAAAATGATGGAAGTTTGAGAATTGTTGTTGAAATTCCTGTTGGTATACAAGATAAATTTTTCACAGATATAAATCATGTTTGTCATGGAGATTTAGAAAGTAAGGAGATGAAGTAAATGGGAAAATTATTAATTAAAGATAAAGATATTGTAGTCCCTGGAGATGTTTTAGCAGAAGGTATTGATTATTTACCTGCTGGAGGAGCATTCCGTGAGGAGAATAATATAATTTCTAGCCAATTAGGTTTGGTTACTGTAAGTGGAAGATTAGTTAGGGTTATTCCTGTATCAGGAAGATATGTTCCTAAAAGAGGAGATAATGTTGTTGGTAAGGTTACACATGTAGGAATGAGTAATTGGTCAATTAATATAGGTTATGCAAATGAATCAATGTTAGGTTTGAAAGAAGCTACATCAGATTTTGTTCCAAGAGGAGCTGATTTAACTAATTATTTCAAAGTTGGAGAGTATGTTTTATGTAAGGTAGTAAATGTTACTAAGAATAAACTTATTGATGTTTCAATGAAAGGTCCTGGTTTAAGAAAGTTAGGTCCTGGTAGAATTATTGAAGTTTCTTCTGCTAAGGTTCCAAGAATGATTGGAAAAGCAGGAAGTATGATAACAATGATTAAAGATTTAACTGATTGTAGAATTACAATTGGTCAAAATGGAGTTGCTTGGATTTCTGGAATGGATCCTGATAAAGAAGTTTTGGCTGTTGAAGCTTTAAAAATAATTGAAGAAAAATCTCATAAGACTGGTTTGACAGATGAGATTAAAAAATATTTAGAATCAAAAGTTAAAGGAGTGAAGAAAAATGTTCAAGAAAAGAAGTGACGGAAGAAAATTTGATGAAATGAGAAAGATGGAAGCAAAAGTTGGAGTAATTAAAAGAGCAGATGGAAGTGCAATGTTCAAAATTGGAAATACAATTGCAATAGCTGCTGTTTATGGTCCAAGAAATTTGTATCCAAGATTTTTGCAAAATCCTGATAGAGCTGTTTTAAGATGTAATTATAATATGATGGCTTTTTCCGGCTCTGGAAATAGAGTTAGACCAGGTCCTTCAAGAAGAAGTAAAGAAATTTCTTTAGTTACTCAGAAAGCTTTACTGCCAGTTTTAGATTTAAGTGAATTTCCTGGAGCTGTAGTTGATGTGTTTGTTGAGTTAGTTCAAACTGATTCAGGAACAAGATGTGCTGGTATATGCGCAGCTGCAATGGCTTTAGCTGATGCTGGATTTAAAATGAGAGATTTAGTAAGTTCAATTGCTGTTGGTAGAGTTGAAGATAAAATAGTTGTTGATGTTAATAAAGAAGAAGAAGATTATGAAGGCGGTATGGCTGATATGCCAGTTGCTGTAATGCCTCGAAGCGGTGATATTACTTTATTACAAGTAGATGGTTTTGCAACAAAAGCTGAAATTAAAAAAATGCTTGAGAGTGCTAAGAAATCTTGCAAGGAAATCTACAAAGTTCAAAGAGAAGCTTTGAAGGAGAAGTACAAATGATAATCAAACAACATGTTGAGGAATTATTGAAAAAAAGTAAAAGATTAGATGGTAGAGGTTTAGAAGATTTCAGAAATGTTACTGTTGAGTATGGTGTTAGTAAAAAAAGTGCTGAGGGTTCAGCTAAAGTTACTATTGGCGAAACTGAAGTAATTGTTGGAATTAAAATGGAAATTGGAACACCTTACCCTGATCAACCTGAAAAAGGTACATTAATGGCTGGTGTTGAATTATTACCATTAAGTTCTCCTAAATTTGAATCAGGTCCTCCAAGTATAAAATCTATTGAATTAGCAAGAACTGTAATTGATAGAGGTATACGTGAGAGTGATGCTTTAGATTTGAAGAAGTTATGTATCAAGAAAGGAGAAAAGATGTGGATGGTAGTAATTGATGCTTATTCAATTAATGATAATGGAAATTTAGCTGATGCTTTAGGTTTAGCTGCTTTGGCTGCACTTAAGGATGCTAAGTTCCCTGAGTATGATGAGAAGAATGATAAGATTGATTATGAAAAGAAAACTAAAAAGTTGGTTTTGAAAGAATTACCAGTTCCTGTAACTGTTTTGAAAATTGGTGATAAACTTATAGTTGACCCTGTTTCAGATGAAGAGGAATCTATAGATGCTCGTTTGACTGTTGCAACAACTGAAGATGGGAAAGTTTGTGCTATACAGAAGGGTGGAGATGTTGCTCTGAAATCTGAGGATATAGAAAAAATGGTTGACATAAGTATTAAAAAGGGTAAGGAACTACGTAAATTAATAAAATGATACAGCACACTAAATATGAAAAAGCAAGAATTATTGGTGCTAGAGCTCTGCAAATAGCTATGGGCGCACCTTTACTTTTTGATTTGAGTGAAAAAGAGCTTGAGAAAATTCATTTTAGTCCTATAGAATTAGCTAAGAGAGAATTTAAGGAAGGGGTTTTACCAATAACTATTAAGAGACCTTTACCTGAGATGAAGAGAGATAAGAAGAAGGCTTCTTAATCATAATTTTTATCTTTTCCACCTAAATATATATTTGTATGATTTGATTTTACATCTTTGGCTGGAAATCTTTTTTCATTTCTTTGGATAACTTTACTTATTGCTTCGTCTATGTTGATATTATGATTATTTGCTAGGATAGCTAGGAACCAGTATAGATCTCCTATATTATCTTCTAATTCTTCTTTGTTTTTTATAAGAACTTGTTTTAGTTTGGTGCTATCTTGTTCCCATTTTATTATATTTCTAATCTCACCAATTTCTTCTACAATTCCTAGTAGTAAATCTTTTGGGTTGTGAAATTGATTCCAGTCTCTGTCTTCACAAAATTTATGAATTTTTTTCTGATGTTCATTCATATTTGGTTGTTTAGTTTTGTAGTTTAAATATTTTATTGGGTTGAAAACAGTAAGTTTAAATATT
>CBFCXS010000064.1:0-5084 GCA_965602085.1 Candidatus Woesearchaeota archaeon | reverse complement strand
GAAGAAGAAAAAATATCTGGAGTACCAAAAGGGAAAACTCCTTCTGTTGAAACAGGTGAAGTAAGTAAAATAATAGTTAATTTAATGGCTGGAACTCAAAGGGGAGAAACTGAGGTTAATTTTAAGCTGCATTTACCTATTGATAAAAGACCAATTCAATTAACTCCTGAACAGATTAAATCACAGATAAATTGGACTGCTGTTTTAATTAAAGATTTGGATAAAATTATTGATAAACTTGAAAATACTATTAATAGTTTTTATATTGCTTGTTTTGCTATGACCGCTATAGTGATAGTTTCACAGTTTTTTAAAGGTGTTGGTGAGAGGAGGAGAGAGGCTGCTGAGAAGGCTGCTGAGGAGAAAAAACTTGAAGGGATTAAAGAAGAAGTTGGTGATGGATTTAAAGAAGCACAAAAAAATATTGATAGGTATAAGGAGTTGGAGGAAAAAATAAAGGTGAAAGGAGGATTAAACAAATTATCAACAGATGAAATAGTAGAATATTATGATTTGGTGAAGGATGATCCTGGTTATTCTACCCAGAAGAGGAACTATGAAAAGTCAGAGTTAAAATTAAACACATTAATTATGGAAAGATTTCCTGAATTGGAAGCTGAAGGGTTAGAAGCAAAGAAAGCAGAATTATTCCCTGAATTATACACACAAAAAGAAGTTCCTGCCAAATTTAGAGATGCTGGTGCTCTTCATGTTTTAAATGATAAAGATGGTAAAAAAATTGGAAGTCTTGTTATTAAAAATGGTCAAATATTTAAGAAAGGTGAACCCACCATTCCATTAGATAATACAATTTTATATGACAAAGATAAGCAAGCTTATCGTATTAATCAAGAAACAAAACAAATAGAACCTTATAGTTCTCCTTATAAAAATGAAAAATCAAAATCTGGGAAAACAATTTACAAAGATAAAGTTGAAGGGAAAAATGTTTATATTGTTCCAGCAAGTGTGGGTACTAATCTGCCTGGTCAATTAGGAAAAGATGTTACAAAATACAGAAGAGTGCATGGTGATATTTATTTTGTATATTATCCTGGCAAAAGAGTAGTACCTCATGTTGTGACAGGAAAAGAACCAAACCCTCAAGTAGATGGTTCATTACCTAGCTATGAAAAAGGAACACCCCAGTATATTGCTTTTGAGAGGGGGATGGGAAATGTACATTATGCCCAGAAAAGCGGGATTAAATCAGCTCAAGTTTTTGGCAAGCCTTTTACAATAAGTGATGCAAAATCTTTTTTTGTTAGTGAGGCTATGCAGTGTGATGAAGTTATGAGCCCTACACAGTGCAAAATGCTGTTTAATGCATGCGACCCAGTTGTTTGCCCGCCATCAAGGTGTAATTTAGGCGGGAAATTAAAAGGTAAGGTTACAAGTGTACAACAAAGTGGGTTAATTGGTTCTGTTGCTTTATGCTTCCCTAATATAAAAGAAGGTATAATAGTACCTTTTTGTTTGACTGGAATACGTAATTCTTTGAAAACTATAAGAGGTAATTTAGAACTTTATCAAAGATGTTTGGAAAAATTATTAGAAGGTGAATCTGTTGGCATATGCGACCAATTAAGGAGTGTATTTATATGTGATATTATATGGAGAGAGTTTATTGGTCCTATATTTGACATGGCTGCTAATTCTCTTTTAGACAAGGTTAGACCAGGAAGAGGCGGTGGAGAATATATATCAGGAGTAAAGGGACCAATGGAGAGGGCAAAAGGTGTCAGCAGTTATTTTGTGCAGAGCTATGCTCAGGAAATGTTTGCTGCCTATAAAGGAAGAGTTTCAGCAGAGATTGGAACTGAGTTGTGCAAGGTTGGTATATATGGCAAGGTTCCTGCTTTTGGGGATATTTTTGCAGATATAGTAGCAGGAGGAGATCCTGTTCAGTATAGTGCCAAATTTTCAGAGCATGTTCACAGTAAGGTTGTAGGAAACTCAGAATATAATGTTTATTATCAAATCCGTGCTGGTTCCAGCAAAGAGCCTGTTAATTATGTTGTTACACTGCAGAAGTGCGGACCAACGCAAATACATAAATTTTTGGTTGGCAGAGGTGTTGTAAAAACTAATGATATTATAGATGAATCTGTTAATATGATAGGTCCTTCTGGATGCAAGGAAATCTGCATGAGTGTTAATGCTGACAAGAGGTGTGTGTTTGGAAAGGTAATTAGCACAAGCTGGATGTTGCAGGAAGGAGCTGATGCTATTAATGAAAAAATGCTTGGAAGAGAGATAACTGAGGCTAGTGCCTGCATACCTAATTATGATGCTGTATTAACTGCTGCTGTGAATAGGCAGTGTTCGATAGTTAGTCCTGGTAAAAATTGGGAGAGAGTTGGGGTCTGCGGTATTGGTGAAGGCAGGAATAAAGGAGACTGCTGGATGGAAATTGATACTGCTGATAAAGAGTTTAAGAGAAGTATTGAGAAGAGAATTTGTCGCGGTGTTATCTGCACTAAAAATAAATTTTGTGTGGGTGAGCCGGTAAATGTTTTAGAAGGAGGAGATGTTTGCTGTGAATCTGTTGGTGATATAGTAGGTGATTGTAAGAGTAAACCTTTTGTAAAAGAAATTGAAAGTGAATTGAAAAAAGTTAAAAATGAGATTGGGGATGGTGTTGTTCTTCTTGATAAATGGTTTAATGGTGGATTAAAAGAGAGTGGAGAATTTGGTAATCGTAGAATGTTAAGTGATGATGAGGCTGTACAACTAAGAGATTTATTAGATGAAAAACCTTTTGAGTCTTATTTGTATTTAAGTATGACATTTTTGTATAATGAGGATTATGAGAATGCTGAGAAGGCTATTAATATGATTGAGTTAAAAGGGTATGAAGATGAGTTGAACAAAAGACTTGAACATTATAATTTAGGTATGGGTTTAATTATAGATGCTAAAATAAGTCTTGGTGATGAGAAAGCTAAGGAATTTTGTAGTATATATATTAAAGATATGGAATCTAAGTTGGAATCTTTGGGTGAGGAAGATAAAGAAAAAGTTACTGTGGTTAATAAATGTGAGAAATTTAAAGAAGAAAAACCTGAGGAAGCTGAATCTGCTGTTGTTGGGTTAATAACTGGAGATTCACCAATTAGGAAATTAGAAAGTGAGGATAAATTAACTATTGATGGAAAAGTTAAAATTATTGATACTGTAGTTCGTGATTTTGTTAATGAAAAAACAATTATAATTAAATATGTAGGAAGTGATTCTACGGATACTTACAGTATTGATATCACAATTAAACAAATTCCCGGGTTCCAAAAAGTTGAAAGACCTTAAATGAAACTTTTAAAAAATAAAAAATTTTATACATCTATTTTGATAGATTTTTCTTTTTTATTAATTTTGTATGGTTTTATGTTTTTTATTATTAAAAAAATTAGGGAGTATGCTTTTATGCTGCAGAATTTTGGAGCTGATTTGAGTAATATTGAAGCTGTTGTGCAAGAAAATAGGTCTATGTTAGATTATAGTTTAATAATGAATAATTTAGAGGTTGTTAATAAAGTTATGCAGAAGATATCTCTTTATTTATTTTTGTTGTTGGCTGGTGGTTTTGTGTTATATTGTTTATTCCAAGGATTTCAGTGGAGTTATATATTGAAAGTTAAATTTAAGAAATATATTTCTAGATTTAGTATTGTTAGTTTAGCTAGCCTTGCTTTAATTTTGTTATTTTTGTGGTATATATTATTTAATATAAGAACTTTAATGATGAATTATTTTGAGGGTTTGTCTCTTACTGGTTCTATTATAAAAATTATATTTTGGTTTGTTTTGATTTTTGTTTTAGGTTATTATACTCATGTTTCTTATGTTTTTTTAGGGGAGAATAATATAAGAACTTCTTTGAAGAAGACATATAAGTTTAGAAATTTGAAGTCTATTTTAACTTCTCTTGGATTGTTTCTTTTAATTCTTAGTATTATAGTATTCTTTTTGATTGAAAACTTATCTGGTTTCTGGTTAGTTGTAGAACTAATTCTTATTTTGTTTGTTTGGAACTCTTGTAGATATCATTTAGTTAGAATTCTTAAAAATTAACTTACTTTTCTTGTATTAATTACTTTTGAAAGATTGGCTCTAACCCTTGCTATATATGTTGCACCTGATTTTGTTGTTACTCTGAAAAATCTTCTTTCTTCTTCTTGGCCTTTTACTTCACAAAAATCTTCTATTCTTTCTCTTAAAGCATCCCTTAATTTTCCAGGTAAATCTTTCTCCTTATGTTGGAATGGTGTTCTTCTTTTAGCCTTCATAAAAAGACCTAAAATGCTTGTTGGACTAATATATCCTAGAAGTTTTGAAGGAATTAATAAAAAAGGATTATAACTTATTGGAACTTCTTTTTGTCTTGGTGTATGTTCTTGATGTGCTTCTAATCTTAGGGTGGTATCTTGAACCCTTTGTCTATAATTTCTTTCCATGTGTAATTCTTCTTTTGAGTTGTTTATAAATTTTTTGAAAAAAATGCGGGAGACAGGGTTCGAACCTGTGTAGGCACTAAGCCACCAGGTGTCTTAGTCAAAACTCCTAAGCTTGGCCTCCAATCTTCTTTAAAAAAGAATTTAGGATCTGGCCCGTTTGACCACTCCGGCACCCCCGCATAAGAGGATTTAGATTACCTCTTCTAAAGTAAATACCGAAATACTCCTTTTTATATTTTTTGTGTGTCCATTTGTCTTTAGAATGTCTTAAATTTATTTCATCTAATATGTGTGATATATCTTCTCTTAGTACTTTACTTGCAGTAGATAATCCTATTTGTGTCCAATATCTTTTTCCTCCATCTGTGGCAAATAAGCCTATTAATAAAGCTTTTTTGTAATTAATAGAACTTTTTTTTATTAATTTTGGTATTCTTACTATACTACTTTTATTTCCTTTAGGTATACCTATTACTTTATTAAACAAATTGTGTATTGCTGAATTATTTATTTGTAGTGAATATCTTATTTTTCTATTTGGTCTTTTATCTGTTATTTTATAAATTTGAGGTTTTATATTAAATAAATTTTTAGTTAAATTTTCTATTTTTTTAATTAAATCAAAATCTA
>CBFCXS010000063.1:0-5179 GCA_965602085.1 Candidatus Woesearchaeota archaeon | reverse complement strand
TAAACATTTTCCTTCACAAAATTTATATGTAATAACATCAACAAAATAGATAAGAGGTGTACACAAAATTCCACATTTTTTAGCCCATTTATATCATGCAGGTAAAAAAAATCAGGATCCATCATTCTTATATGGAGCTGTATTTCCAGATAATTTTGAACTTATTAAAAAAAGACATAATTCTGCTTTAAAATTTGCTAGAAAATTATCAAGAAAAAATAAAAAATATAAATTATTTTATCAAGGTGTAAAAAATCATATTGAATTAGATAATAAGTTTCATAAAAAAATACTTCCAACAAAAATAAGAAAACTAAGAAAAAAATTTGATTTGTCTCACAGATTTGCACATATATTAATAGAAATAGCTTTAGATTCTAATATACACAAAAAACATAAAGATCAAATAGATATTTCATTAAAACAATTTAATAGATTTAACAATAAAGAAATTATTTATTTATTAGCAGGATTTATTAAAATAAGTGAAAAATTATTAATCAAAATAATGGAAACAGTAACAAATCTAATTAAACTAAGCACAAAGTTTACAATAAGGTCCCTTCTAAAAAGAGCAAAAATAACCGAACAATTTTTCCAAAAAGAATTCAAAAGAAATGCTTCTTTTATTAAAAACATATTCAAAATTATACCAGCTTGGAAATACTCAATAGAGTTAACAAAAGATTATAAAAGATATTTAGGTTAATATAATTATGAATCCAATTATAGAATTAAAAGATGTCTGGAAAATTTATCAAATGGGAGAAGTAGAAGTTCCAGCTCTAAAAGGATTAAACTTACAAATAAGAGAAAAAGAATTTGTAGCTATTATAGGTCCTTCTGGTTCAGGTAAAAGTACAAGCTTAAACATGGTTGGTTGTTTAGACCTCCCATCTAAAGGAACAGTATTTTTAGATAATATTGACATTTCAACTTTAAAAGAATCAGATTTAGCGCAAATAAGAGGCAGAAAAATAGGTTTTGTTTTCCAAACATTTAATCTAATCACATCCTTATCTGCACTAGACAATGTAAAATTACCTCTACTTTTCCAAGACAGTTTAACAAACCAACAAAAACAAGAGAGAGCTAAAGATATCCTAACTAAAGTGGGCTTAGGAGAGAGATATCAACACAAACCAACAGAATTATCAGGAGGAGAGAGGCAAAGGGTAGCTATAGCAAGAGCCTTAGTTAACAACCCAGATATCATCCTAGCAGACGAACCAACAGGAAATTTAGACTCAAAAACAGGCATAGAAGTAATGAATCTCATCAGAAAACTTCATAAAGAAGGAAAAACTATTATTTTAATAACACATGATCATAGCATAGCTAAATATGCACAAAGAATAATCAAAATAAAAGATGGTCAAGTGGTAAAATAAGGGGTAATTTAATGAAGAAAATATTTATCTTATTAGCAATAATCTTAATTCTTCCACCAGTCTTAGCTAGGCAGTCATACGAAATAAACAACAATCAAATAAGAATAGATTTAACAAGATATGATCCTTCTCCAATTCTTATAGGTGGGGAAGCAGATATAATCTTTGAAGTTTATAACACAGGTTCTTCTACTTTAAGAAACTTTGAAGTTACAGCTGTAGGTAAACACCCATTTGAAATTTTAAATAAGGCAACCCATAAAATTGTAGAATTACAATCAGATGGATCTTATGAAATTATTTATAAAATAAAAGTAAAACCAAATGTAGAAGAAGATACATATCAAATTGCTTTACAATATTATTCAGATGTAAATGATAGAGTTGAATCAGTCCCCTTTGATATTCCAGTTAAAAGAATAAAAAGAACAGTAGCTTCAACTACAGTTACAACAGATCCAGAATATATCGCACCAGGTGAAACAGCATTCATAAATGTAGAAATAGAAAACAATGCAGACTTTGCAATGAAAGATGTTGAAGTAAAAATAAATTTTTTAGATGCAGTTCCTTTAGCTCCATATAGAACAACAGCGCAGAAACAAATTGAAGTTATACAATCACAATCATCAGAAATAGCACAGTTTCAAGTTATAGCCTTACCAGATGCAGCACCAAATGTTTACATGTTACCTTTAAACATAATTTTTGATGATGAATTAGGTAATGAAAATATAAGGCAGGATTATATAGGAATTATAATTTCTAAAAAACCAGAATATGATTTAACAGTTGAGGATTCAACATTAATCAGAGGAACTAAAGCTGAAATTACATTGAGTCTTTCAAATATAGGACCATCTAATATTAAATATCTTATCTTAGAAATTCTTCCAAGTAAATATTACAAAGTTCTAAATCCACCAAGAACATATATTGGAAATTTAGAACCCGATGATTATGAAACCTCAGAATTTGATTTCTTACCTAGAAGATCAGGAAATATTCCAATTCAAGTAAAATTAGAATATAAAGATGACATGAATAATCCAATAACAAAAATAGTAGAAGTAGAAACTTATGTTTATTCAAGAACATATGCAAAAATGCTTGGTATACTCCCAGGTGGATCATTAGTTAAATTAATTATGTATATTATTATAATTTCATTTATTTATTTAACCTACAAAACTTGGAGAAAAACAAGGAACTTAACAAGCTCAATGAAATCTTCTGGTTTAAGAATATTGGTTGTTATAGCAAACATAATAAGACATATTAAATGGAAATACATAAAGAGGATTCCAAGGAAGGTTAAAATATTTTTTATTAAATTAAAATGATTAAAGACTATTTCTCAATAGTGGTGGGCAGTTTAAGACACAGAAAACTAAGATCTTGGTTAACAATGCTTGGTATCTTTGTTGGTATAGCTGCAGTAGTATCATTAATTTCTTTAGGCCAGGGTTTACAGGGAGCAATAAATGACGAATTTGAAAAAATGGGGACCAATAAAATAATGGTGCAAGCAGGCGGTTTAACCTTTGGGCCACCAGGTTCAAATTTTGCAAGTGAAAAATTAACAGATGATGATGCAAAAATTATAGAAAGAGTTAAAGGTGTAGATTTGGTTGGGAAACTAATCTCAAAATCCTCTAAAACAGAGTTTCATGATGATGTTAGATATACTTTTGTTTCTGGAATGCCCACGGACGAAACAAGAAGAGTAATTGAAGAAATGCAAAGTTTTGAAGTAGTTCAAGGTAGAAATCTAAAAAGTTCTGATAACTATAAAGTTGTTATTGGAGATTTGGTAGCTAAAGGAGAGTTATATGATGAGGAAGTTAGACTTAGAGATAGAATAACAATACAAGATAAAGAATTCAAAGTTATAGGTATAATGGCCCCTATTGGAAATCCTGCAGATGATAAATCTATGATTATTCCCTATGAGACTTCTAAAGCTTTGTTTGATTTAGATGAGATTTCTGTATTAATTATACAAACTCAAGAAGGTGTTGATGTAAATGAAGTTGCAGAAGCAGTTAAAAAAGATTTAAGAAATTATAGAGATGTAGATGAGGGAGAAGAAGATTTCAGAGTGCAAACCTTCGAACAAGTTATGGAATCTTTTAATACAATATTTGGAATTGTTCAAGCAGTTGTTATTGGTATAGCAGCAATTTCATTGTTAGTTGGTGGAATTGGAATTACAAACACAATGTATACTTCAGTATTAGAAAGAACAAGAGACATAGGTATAATGAAAGCAATTGGAGCAAGAAATTCTGATATAATGAAATTATTCTTAATTGAATCTGGTATGTTAGGTTTAGTTGGAGGAGCAATTGGAATTATTATTGGTTTCGCTTTAAGTAAAATGGTAGAAATAGGAATTTCACAGGCATATGGTTTTGATTATTTAAAAGCACACTTCCCTTGGTATCTAATTTTAGGAGCACTAACATTTTCATTTGTAGTAGGTTCTGTTTCAGGTGTAATGCCAGCAAGACAGGCTGCAAAAATGAAACCAGTTGATGCTTTGAGGTATGAATAAATGGTAATAAGAAAAATAAAAGAAGGTTATAGAATATATTCAAGATCCAAAAAATTAATTAAAGGAAGGTTAAGGAGGAGAAATCTTGGCACTTTTAAAACACTCGCGCAGGCGAAAAAGCACGAAAGGGAAATCCAGTTCTTCAAAAGGCAACATTAAGAAATTCAAAAAACAAGGACAATACCCAAGAACAACAAAAAACTGGATTAGGTATAGACAAGAAGATCCTAAAAAATTCATTCAAAAATCTTTCAGAAATGTTTCAATAAGTCACACAGATTACAAAGGAAAAATAAAAGCACAGAGAGCAATTGTAGGAAAATTAAAAACAGGTAAATGGAAAATACAATCTATACTAAAGAAAAAACCTAAGTCTTAAGTTTTAAGTATATCCTACAAAATATATTTTCCATTAAGTAGACAATTGGCAAACACGCGCGTGAGATTTATATACTAATAAGTCTTGTTAAAGAGTATGAGAACTTATCTTACTACTTCTAAAATAAAAATCAAACCAGAAGTAGTTGGATTAATAGATGCAGAAGGTTATATAGGGGATAGAGTATTTATTTTTGCAAATTCAAATCAAAGAATAATTAAAGAAATAATAAACTTTCTATCACAATTTAATCTAGAACTTAAAACTTATTTAGAAATATCAACTAAAAATATAAATAAAAATTTTATTAAAAAAGCAAAAAAGTGCTGGGAAAAATCATTAAAAATTAAAATTAAAAGAGTAAGAGAAAGAAAAGAATTCAAAAATACAACAAAGGCAGGAACTTTACATATAGGTATTTATAATAAAGAGTTCTCCAAACAGCTATCTAAAGTAATAAATCAATCTAAAAAGAAAATAGAAAAAAATAAACAATTAACAACAGGTTATCTAAAAGGAATAATTGCAGGGGAAGGAAATATTAATGTAAAAGGAACAACTACAAAATGTCTTTATATGGTAAGAATTAGTGCTAAAGAACAAAGTGAAAGAAATTATTACAAAAAACTTCTAAAAAATATAGGTATTAATGTCTATTGTAAAGATATGCCAACAATAAGCAAAGAAGAGGGAATTAAAAGGGGATGGAAAACAACAAGAGGTAGAGCAGGAGCGGTTTTAATTTCAAGATGGGAAAATTTTATTAAAATACTTTTATTAGATTTATTAGAATTACACGAAGATAAAAAGAAAAGTTTTCAACGTCTCAAGGAAAATTCAAATGAGATCCTA
>CBFCXS010000062.1:0-5183 GCA_965602085.1 Candidatus Woesearchaeota archaeon | reverse complement strand
TTTCTGAGCATTAACAGCTATTTGATGTGCAATAGAAGTTTTTCCAGAACCATAAGCACCATAAACTTCAGTTACAGCCCCAGTTTCAATTCCACCACCAAACATAGTATCTAAAGCTTTTGAACCAGTTGAAATTTTAACAACCTCTAATCTTTTCTTTAACAAATCCTCACCAGACTCAAAACCCATATCTAATTTATTCCTTGCAACCTTTATAATTTTCCTTGCAACTGCATCACCAATACCAGCAGCTTCTACTAATTCACCAGGACTGGCAACAGCTATTGATAACATATCAGTAAAACCAGAATCATTTAATTTTTCAGCAGTTGCAGCACCAACACCAGGTAAATCTTTTACATCAATTTTCTTATCTTTTACTTTTTTTTCTTTTTTCTCTTCCGCAGGAACAGGTTTTACTTCTTCACTCATTACTTTCACCCTCAGTAAAATACAACTCTTTTTGTGCTTCATGCAACATTAAACTCAACTTAACTAAATCTTGTCTACGCAAGTTATGAATTACATCATTTCTCCATATGTTCTCATCTTTTTTCTTATAACTTCTGCTGACACTTACAGTTTTAAACTCAAGCTCAACATTGTCACCTTGCTTTTTATTATTCCAGATAACAACTTCTACATTACCTGCCTTCCATTTCTTAAAAGGAAGATTCTTTACAGAATTCTTTTGTTTCATATAAACCACCTCGCTATTAGCCCAATATTTCATTGAGGTACTTCTAAAGATATCTAAATTCTTTATAAATCTTGCGCGCATGTTTGCCAATTGTCTATTTAATACAAAATATATTTTACAGAACAACCTTCAACCCAATTAAAAAAATAAAAACAAAAAACAGCAACCAATCAAAAAAGCCCCGAGTCTTAACAAAACCACTCACCCTAAACTTAGCAAAAGGGTATAAAAAATTAATACCTTCTCGAGTTAAACCATCCATAACTAAATGCAACACAAAACCAGAAAATAAAGCAGCACCAACTAAGTACATATCTAATATATAATTAAATATAACAAAAATCAAAACAGCAATAAGTAATGAATGAAATAATTTTCTGTGGCCAAAAAGAAACTTAATCAAACCAGAAATAGGTTTAATCTTACGACCAAGTTTACTATAAGGAGTATCTAAATCAGGTAACAGCGAACCAAACAACAACAACCCCAAAAATAAATATTTGTTAGAAAACCTCTCCATTAGAAATAAACCAATAAACAAACTAAACGCTAGGTGGGTTTGAAACATCATGTTCTTTTATTAACTCCTCAGGTTTCACTTCCTCAACACTATTTGCAATCATTTCTACTCTATCAAACATAGTATTTTTAACAACTCTACCAACAACTTTAATTTGCTTACCCATCACTCCATTCTTAACTTTATCAAAACTAGCAATATTATCTTTGAATTCAAGAACTTTAGATTTATCTAAACCTAAAAAATTACAAACCTGATCTCTAAAAACAACACATCTTATATTTCCAGAACCATCATCAAAAAAGAAATTCAAAACTGAACCATAATCAGGTGTAACAACTCCATGTTGCTCACATCTAAATTTATCTCCATCAGGAAGAACTTTTTTATTGCAATTTGTACAAACAGCAAAAAATTTAGGTTCAAAAACTTGTACAACAGTACCAACCACACCAACATTTACATCTCCTTCAACCAAATCTTTAATTTCCTTTTTGGAACTTGCACTAGCTTCAGTAAAAGGTCTAACTTCAATCTTTTCATCACTCAACTCAATCTGTCCAAGATTACTCAAATGTAACTCTTTATAATTATTATTTTCTCTGACATAACAATTTCTTATTTTAACAACACTTTCTTCTTTTATTGTTCCATTTTCAATAAGTTTTATATGACCTTCGTCCCAAAAAACTAATCTTATAACACCAGAATCATCTCCTAACAAAACACTTGCAACTTTACCTTGTCTTTTTTCATTTTTGAATTCATTCACACCATATAATTTAACAACTTTTCCAACAATTCCAACATTTCTCATACCAGGAGTTAACTTATTAATTTTAAATGCAGCAGAACCATCAAATAAGTTTATACCTAATTCATTAGCAATTATATGTGCAGCCCCTTGTTTAGAAATTAAATCAGAAAGTTGAGTCAATTTTTGCTTTATTTTAGAATTAATCTCTTCATCACTCAGACCTTTCTCTTCTTTGATTCTTGCAATTATATCTTCGTATTTAAAACCAAGCATTATATCAATACTCCTTGTTTACTAATTTTAAATTTAATTTCAGGTTTAATAAATTTATTATCCTCAAATTTACTATATTCCAACAATATATTATCACCAGAATCATCACATTCACTAACTCCACAGTCATCTAAATCATCACAACTAACAACATCTCTACATCTGCTATATAGCTCCTCAAATATAGAAATATCATAATCTAAGGTATATTCAGCTTTAGGAATAAATGAAGTTTTAACATTCATTTCCTCAAATACTTTCTCACCATCATAAACATAATTAATAACAAATTTACCATCAACAATTTCAACACCAACATTATAAGAAGGTTTATTCAAATAACTCTTAAAATTCTCTACTAAATCTAACTCACACTCATACCAAGCTTCACACTTACTACCTAATTTAAACCCAGATTTCAAAGAAAAACTTTCAAAAGCACTAAAACTATCATATTTAATATCTTGATTTAAATTAAACAAATATTCTTTAACTTCAAAATTTTGATTTAGAACATCTGTTGGTGTGTAATACATTTTAGTTACTTCACTAGTACCTTTATCAACAATAAAATAAACAGCTATTAAACCAAGTACAAGAAACAAGGATAACAGCGCAACAAACTGTCCTTTTTTATTCATATATACCACCACTTTTTAAAGCCAATTTTCCTGGTTCATATAGTCTAACAAATAGAACCTTCATATCATTCTTTAAAACCATATGATAATTATATTTCACTTTTTCTGGTTTATATCTCATTTTTTCACCAGGTATAATTATTTCTTTAACATCCTTACCTTTTGAAATAGTTATCCAATAACTTACCCTATCTTTCCCTAACAACTCTTTAGTTTTTTTCTCAACCAAATCTAACTTACCCTCTACAATTAAATCAGCTATGGTCTCTCCATTAATATTATGACTCAAATAATCTAACAAATCAGCTTTTACCAAATAATTACCTCTTTCATTCTCAATAAGTTCAAAATTAGATTCAGGTGAAAATTTTACAAAAATAAATCCAAAAATTACAATAGCTATAAAAATCAAAATAAAGCCTGCCAAATCCGCTAATTCATAACTTCCTTTTTTATTCATTTTTAAACCTTACAAAAATTTTTAAAAATTTATCTTTTACCCTAAAAGCATGTAAATAAACAAAACTATTAGAATCCTTCAATCTGTTATAAAGACCTTCATTAAGATAACTCTCTTTCTCATCAATAATTAACTTTATTCCATATTTTTCACTTTTAATACAATCATCTAAATTTTCATTATTTTCAAAACATTTCAAAGTTCTTAACGCAACAAGTTCAGCTTCCTTCTCTGAAATATCAAATCCACTTCCAATTTGGAAATTCCCTAAAAAAATATAAAACATAACACTAACAAATATTACAACAAACATAGTAATAATCAACATCATTGTCTCTTTAGTTTGTTCAAATGCACTCATTTTTCAACCTTCTTTAAAGTTAGTTTATCAGTTTCTCTTACAACTTTAATTTTAAATTTATTATCAGGAATAAAATGATACTCTTTTTCCATTTCAGCCAGGCTAACTCTCACCCCATCATATAGAACTTCAATTTTAAACATAGAAGGGATATCAAAACTAACTTCAGGACTATAATCAGAATAAAACATACTATTAATTGTTAAAGCAATAATTTTTGAATAAGCGTCAACATATTCCTCATCATTCACAACATACCTTGCTCTCTGAATTAGAGTTAAAACAACTATAACAGCCATAATTAAATAAAAAATCATTACAATCTGCCTAAATATAACACCTCTCTTATCCATAAAAGAACTATACAATCAAAAGTTTATATTATTTACTCAACATCAGCAATTATTTCTACCCCTACTTCTTTAGATCCATTAATCCAAACTTTATAAGGTTCATCAACAACATGTATGCCTGCACTACCAATAAGATATTCCCATCTCCAAGGAGTCATAATTAAATAACCTCCATAAAAATCTTTATGCCCTTTTATAGAGGGTAAATCAAATTCTACACATTTAGCTTTATTAGCAGAACAAGCAAGATTGTTGATTTTACCCAAACTTGCTTGGCCTTTAATTATTTTAGGTTCTACATAAGGGCATACACATAAACATGATTTATAAATATCACAAGGATTATTTATATTATCATCTGGCCATACTTTATATTTAATATTCAAAAACCAACCACCATCCATTTTTTCAAGTATAGTGTCTTCAAATGGACTAAAACCCATAATAACAAAAGGTTTTCGAATATTTACTACTATAGTCTTATCAGTTTTAAGTTCCCCAGATTCTATATCTTTTAACACTCCAACAATCTCATCAAAACTACTCAAAGTAGCTTCATCAATTTCATCAGATATTTGAGACCTAATCAAAGATGTTATTACAAAACCTATTACTATCACAAATATTACCCCAACAACTAAACCAAAAATAGTTTCTAAACTTAACTCCATAGAATAAAAAGAATTAATCTAAATATATAAAATTATTTATTAAAAATATCAACAATCAATTGGTATTTCTTGACCAAGAGCATCCTTTTTCTCATAAGAGCACTCAATACCTAAAGTTTCTTTACAATACACCTCTTTTTCATTTTCATCTACAACACCGCTACCATCTAAATCAACTTCCAAGGGTTTACAATAATTAGAACCACTAGCAGCAGCTTGAGGGTCAGATCTAAGTTTTAAATTATCACAGAATCTTTCACAACTTTGTAATGCCAAAGTTTCACTCATTCCAGCAGTACCACCATAAAGAACTCCTTTAATTCTTTCTGTTAAATTACTAAATCCACCAAAAAAGAAAGTAACAACTAGAATTAAAACAACTATAACTATTATAGCAATTACAACAGTGTTCATTGGTAATCCTTGACCTTTCTTATTCATTATATT
>CBFCXS010000061.1:0-5187 GCA_965602085.1 Candidatus Woesearchaeota archaeon | reverse complement strand
CAAAATCAACCTCAGAAAACTCCTTATTCACAATAAATATTCTACCTTTCTTACTCTTAACAAATATATAATCTAGTTCATCTTTGAAACCAAACTGTTTATCTAACTGTCTTAATACCTTCTTAACCTCTTTCTTAGGCAGTATATCCATACTAGAATATATATTCCAGAGTAAACTTTATAAAGCTAACCTCAATAAAAAATCATATGGAAGTGCCAAAACACATAGGTCTAATCCTTGATGGAAATAGAAGATTTGCAAAGAGATTAATGCTGAAACCCTGGAAAGGCCATGAGTGGGGTTATAAAAAAATAGAAGCTCTTTTAGATTGGGCAAAAGAATTAGGTATTAAAGAGCTAACCCTTTATACATTCTCAGTTAAAAATTTTAACAGACCAAAAAAAGAATTTGATTATTTAATGAAATTATTCCACAAGGAATTCACTAAAGCAAAAACAGATCCTAGAATTAAAGATATCAAAATTAATTTCCTAGGAAGAATAGAAATGTTCCCAGATAAGGTAAAAAAATCTATGAAAGATTTAATGGAAGCAACAAAAAACCACAAAAAACACATAGTAAATTTTGCAATGGCTTATGGTGGAAGAGAAGAAATTATAGACGCAGTTAAAAAAGTATCAAAACAAATCAAAGAAGGCAAATTAAACATAGACCAAATAAACAAAGAAACATTTGGAGAAAATATGTATATGAATAAGGATGTAGAATTGGTTATAAGAACATCTGGAGAAAAAAGAACTTCTGATTTCTTACCCTGGCAGAGCCATTATGCAGAATGGATATTTTTAGATAAATATTGGCCTGAATTTGAAAAAGAAGATTTTGTAAACTGTATAAAAGAATATAATTCAAGACAAAGAAGATTTGGAAAATAATTCTAAAATGAATGATAAATTAATATTAGTGGATAGTAGGGATAATATTCTAGGTCATGAAACTAAAGAAAACTGCCATAAAGGAAAAGGAAAGACACACAGAGCCTACTCAATCTTCATAATAAATAAAAAAGACCAATTATTAATCCAAAAAAGAAGTAAACAAAAATTATTATGGCCTGAATATTGGGCAAACTCTTGTTGCTCACATCCAAGAGAAGGTGAAGATAGAATAACAAGTGGAGAAAGAAGACTAACAGAAGAATTAGGATTCACAACAAAATTAAAACTATTACTAAAATACAAATACCAAGCAAAATACAAAGATGTGGGTTCTGAAAATGAACTTAATGCAATTATAATGGGAGTATATAATGATGAAACAATCAAAGCAAACCCAGAAGAAATAGAAGAATACAAATGGATAGGCCTAAAAGAATTAGAAGAGGACATGAAAAAGAATCATAAAAGCTACGCACCTTGGTTCTTAATAGCTTTCAAAAAATTCATAAACATATTTAAATAAGAAAAACCATTTACTAATTCTATGAATAAACAGATACTAGCATTAGCTCTAAACAACGCAATTAAATATGAAGGAAAGGCAAATCTAAACGCAGTAATAGGAGCAGCTTTCTCAGAATTCAAAAATAAAGATAAATTAATAGTCATTAAAGAAGTAAAAGAAATAATTAAAGAAGTAAATTCTTGGAACATAGAAAAACAAAAACAAGAATTAAAGAAATTAAAATTCAAAACAAAGAAAAGAAAAGAAAGAGTAGGATTACCAAAATTAGAAAATACAAGAAACCTGGTAATGAGATTTGAACCATCACCTTCAGGACCACTACATATAGGTCATGCATTAGTACTTCTACTTAACTCAGAATATTGTAAAAGATACAAAGGAAAATTAATTCTAAGAATCTCAGATACAAACCCAGAAAATATTGATCTAGAGGCATACAAACTAATTCCAGAAGATGCTAGGTGGATAACAAATAACAAAATAAGCAAAGTAATAATTCAGAGTGATAGACTAAAAATCTACTACAAATATGCAGAACAATTAATAAAAAAACAAGGAGCATATGTTTGCACTTGTAAAAATTTCAAATTCTATGCAGATAACAGAGCAGAATGTCCATGTAGAAACTTAGACATAAAAGAGAACTTAAAAAGATGGAAATTAATGTTCAAAAAACAAAAAGGTTATGCAGCTTTAAGAATTAAAACAGATATTCTACACAAAAATCCAGCAATGAGAGACTGGCCAGCATTTAGAATAAACAAACATAAACATCCAAGGCAAAAAGACAAGCACCAAGTATGGCCTTTAATGAATTTTGCTGTAGCAATTGATGATCATTTACTAAAAGTAACCCATGCAATCAGAGCAAAGGACCATATGGTTAACACAGAAAGGCAAGCATACCTATACAAACATTTCAACTGGAAACCACCTATGGCACTTCACGTAGGAAGAATAAATTTCAAAGACTTCAAAGTTAGTTCAACAGAAACAAGAAAACTAATTAAAAAGAAAAAATACACAGGTTGGGATGACATAAGACTTCCATTCTTACAAGCTTTCAAAAGAAGAGGATTAAATCCAGAAGCCTTCGCAAAACAATTCATAGAAATAGGTTTATCACCAGTAGACAAGTTAGTAAGCTACCATGAATTTATGAATAAAATATATGCATTCAACAGAGATATAATTGACAAAAAAACAAACAGATACTTCTTCGTTTGGAACCCTAAGAAAATTAAAATTAAAAATGCTCCAAATCTAACAGTTAAAGCACCACTGCATCCAGACAATAAAAAAGCAGGTTCAAGAACATTCAAAACAAAGGACCAATTCTACATTTGCGATGAATTAAACAAATACACAACTTACAGATTTATGCATCTTTTCAATTTCAAGGATAAAACATACACAAGCACAGATTATAAACCAGAACTAAACGCAAAACTAATACATTGGCTACCAGCGGAAAATAACATAAAAGTAGAAATCTTAAATGATGATGGAAAAATAACAAAAGGATTAGCAGAATCAACAATAAAAAATCTAAAAATAGGAGATATTATCCAATTTGAAAGATTTGGTTTTGTTAAACTAGACAAAAAAAACAAATTCTGGTGGCTTCACCGCTAATAATTCTTCATAAAGGACTCATTAATTTTCATCCTATTCAAAGTTCTGATAGGGAAACGATACATATCCAAAGCAATATTATTTAACAGAGTTAGTGTCAAAAGTTTACTCATTGTTTTAGTTTTCCTAAAAGAAGTTTTAATTGATTTCAAAATTTTCTCATCTATTTCAATTAATTCATGTAATTTTTCTTTCTCTGGGTTATAAAAGAAATTATGTATCTCTCCATAGTAATTTTTAATTGATAAAAGCAATTTCTGTATTTCTTTATCTTTATCAGATTGAGATAAAACCTTAGATAATTTCTTATAAGAATCTGCTAAATTTTCAATCTTAATTAAAAGATGGTATAAAACATGTGTACCTTCTTCCAAAGTTCCTATATACTCTTTCTTATTTATGGTTCTTAAACAATAATAAATAAATTTATTAATATATGTCTCCTTATGCATAATATTCTTCAAAGCCTTTTTATCATCTTTCTTATAAGACTCATAAGTATTCTCAATCATACTATTTACAAGAAAAAACACTTTTTTAAGAGACTTATCAAAATCCAAATTCATTCTAGTGGCAATATTCTTTATAACACAATTTTCATTAGTTCTATCTATGATCTCATAACCCAAAAGATAATGAACTTTATTCTGAATTATATTATACTGCTTCAAACCATCATAAAAAAGATTAACTCTATCATAACCTAACTGATAAATATTAACTAAAAATCTCTCAATTAACTTTTTAGGGAGTTTAGATACATCAATTTCAAGTTCTTTAAACTTCTGTTGCTTTTTGGTATCAATAATCAACCTACTCATCTGCTCATCAACATCTAACTCATCACCCTGCTTAATATTATACTTCTTAGCCCAGACAGAAGGAATAGAAATAATCAAAGTACTCGGTCCGTGCTTTACAACTTTTCTTTTCATAATCCCCCAGAATCTATACACCAAGCGTAATATATATATTTTTCCAAAAAAAGCATATATGAAAACCTTTAAAAACCCCAAATATAATAAAATTACTACAAATGTGGGCTTAGCTCGCCTGAATCAATAATGGAAGCTATAAAATGGGAATATACAAATATCTAAGAGAAGCATGGAAAAAACCCACTCTATTAGTAAGGAAAAAACTAATAACGTGGAGGAAAGAATCACCTATTCTTAAAATAAATAAACCAACTAGATTAGACAAGGCTCGTTCTTTAGGTTACAAAGCAAAACAAGGAATATTAGTAGCAAGAGTTAGAGTAAGAAGAGGGGGTAAAAAAAGACCTCAAAGTAAAAAAGGAAGACAATCCAAAAAAATGAGAAGAACATTAGTTCTAGATAAAAGCTTACAAGTTGTAGCAGAAGAAAGAGTAAATAGAAAATTTCACAATTTCGAAGTCTTAAACTCCTACTGGGTTGGAGAAGATGGTTTACACAGATGGTTTGAAGTTATATTAATAGACCCACATCATCCAGTAATAAAAGCAGACAAAAAATTAAACTGGATTTGCAATAGAAACCATAGAGGGAGAGCATTTAGAGGACTAACTTCAGCAGGTAGAAAATCAAGAGGATTAAGAAGAAAAGGTAAAGGAGCAGAAAAGCTAAGACCAAGTAGAAGAGTTCACGAACAGAAGATGAAGAGAATTACAAATAAAAAGAGAACTAGAAAAATCTAAGATTAAACTTATACTTCTTCCTTCTAAATAAGGAAAATAAAAACAATATAAATAATACTGTTAATATTAAAGCTATTAAAAAAGCACCAAATATAACAGCTACAACAAATATCAGAGGAAATATCACAGCAATAAAAATTCTCCAATGTAATTTAATTAAAGATCTCCCCATAATCTTAATCTGAGATAATTTAACAAAGATATAAAGGTCAATAAATACCACTATATAAAGCAAAATTTCCTGCCACAATTCTAAACCCCACATAATCAAAAATACAATTAGAACCTATATATAGTTTACTAATAAATTATATAAATAAAACCATTCCTAAATAATAACATGAAACAGAGATTTTTGATACCCTTAATATTACTCTTATTAATTTCATGTATTTCAGCTTTAGAAGTTGAATTAACTTTTCCAGAAGTTAGTCCTGCTTATTTTGTT
>CBFCXS010000060.1:0-5255 GCA_965602085.1 Candidatus Woesearchaeota archaeon | reverse complement strand
GAAGCTCCTCCACCAATAGGATTTAAAAAACATTCTAATGTAACTTTTTTATCATCAATATGAATTCTTTTTACTCTATTAGCTCTAGTTAGTTCAAAATCTTTTGAGTGAGGTAAAATTTCTCTTGTTAAAAAACCTTCCCAATCAAAATGAGGACTAACAACAATTCCATAACTTAAAAGTATACTTGATTCTAATGCTCTAAGTGTTGCATTACCAGGAGCATAAGCAGAAGAAACTTTATCTTGGTTTTCCCTGAAATATTCCATTGGTAAAGTTATCATTACAGGGATTATTTCTGGACCTGATTGTTCTACTTTAATTCCATATTTTGAAATTGGGTTTTGTTTTGACATTGTTTATTTTAGTTAATGATTAGTTTATAAATATTTATATTCTTAATTTATCTATTTGTTTCTTTGTTAAGGGTTTGACTTCTATTGTTTTATTCTTGTATTTAACTTTGGTTTTTCCTTTGGCTTTTGTGTGGGAAACTGTTAATTGTGCTGCTAATTTAATATTTTTTCCTAAAAGTAAAGTAGTTGGTCCTGGAATGTCCTTTGGTTCTAATAATATTCCTTTGTGTTTGGATATTAATTTATTTTCTTGTTCATTTCTTCCTACAATTATTTTATTATTTTTATATCTGAAATGTCTACCTAATCTTAGAAGTTCACAATCTTTTGTAGTTATTTCTTTTTGATTTTTAAATAAGTCTTTTAGTTTGTTGGCATATGGAATTTCTGTTAGTAAACATCCACCAGAGGGTGTTTGATAATCTTTTAATTTGTATTTTTTAGCTAAGTTTAGTTGTGGTGTTCTTTGCCTGCCTTGTATACTTAATAGTTTACTCTTTTTAATATATTTTTCTGCAATAGTTTTTGGTAAAAGTTTTGCTGATAAAGGTCTTAAAATTTGATTTTTTAAACCTGCTTCCTTTTCTATTTTCATTAAAGCTGTTAAATTTTGTGACATTGGTCTTTCTCCTAAGACTTCACCTGTTACTATGAATTTTGCTTTAATTTTTTTCATATATTTTTTAGCTTGTTTTAACATGAAAATTTTGCAGTCAATACAGGGGTTTATATTTTTACCATAACCATGCTTAGGTTTCTTTAGCATTTTAATGTAGCTTTGCTTTAGTTTTGTTACTTTTAGTGGGAGTTTTAGTTGTTTAGCTAGTTTTGATACATCTTTACCAAAGAAAGGAGATGTGAAATAGATTCCATAAACTTTAATTCCTTTTTTTTGGAGTACTTTAGCTGCCAGACAAGAGTCTAATCCTCCTGAGAATAATAAGAGTGCTTTTGTCATTTTAATCGTGAATATTGAAAAATGCTACGAACTCTTCTGCTAGTAAAGGATCTTTTTCCTGTAACCAATTGAATATATGTGTGTGGAAACATTTTGTACATACATTTATTGTGTTTGTACAAGATCTGCAAGTTTTTTCTATTTCTATTTTATCTTTGAATTCTGAAGCTTTTTCACTGAAATCTATAGCTAAACTTGGCCTCCAATCTGTTAATTCCTGCTCTAAACAAGATAAACATTTATTTTCAATTTCCTTGTTGCACTTTTGGCAGGTTAAACTTTGTTGCATTTTTAAACACCCAGAATTTTTATTTGGTGTTAAAAGGCGTGACAATAAGTGGGTTTAACTAAAAATGACTTACATATCATTTCCCAAATATATCTTCCAATTAACATATTATTCAATATGTTGTAAAGATTTAAATATGTTTGTATAGTGGATTATATAATTATGGAATGTAAATGTAGCTATCCTGGGTGTCCTAGACATGGAAAATGTGAAGAATGTGTTTCTTTTCATGTAGATAATGGTGAATTTCCTGCTTGTTTCTTTAGTTCTAAAGCTGAGAAAAGTTATGATAGAAGTTATTCTAAACTTAAAGAGGATAGAGGTTAGGTAAAAGTTAAAAGAATTAATTATAAGATTGTTTTTACATTAGACTTATAAAGTTTATGATGTTTATTTTTAATATGGGATGGAAAGATTGGAGTTATGCTAAAAAAGGATTAATTATTGGATTAATTATCCTGTTTATTCTAATTTTAATTCCCTCTTATTATGCTCCAAAACGCAACTATAATTTAGGAAAATTACAGTATGAAGGATATAATACTGTAATCCAGAATTGTGGAAATAATCCTAGTGATGATTGTTTAAAAAATTTATGTGCTGGAAAGCATAGTGATGGTTTTTGTGAAGCTATAAATAGAGAATATGATCCAAATCTTCCAGATGAATTTTACAACTGGCGTAGCTATACTAGAACTGAGAAACCTAGTATATTTATATTACTAATACCAAATATTAAAGATGGTTTAGAACATTATTTAATGTTTAGTATACTTGGTCTTATATTTTTGATTATTCCTCCTGTTGCAGGATATACAATTGGTAAACTTATTGATAAAAATAAATCTAAATAATTCTTACAAAGACTTGTTAAGTAGCTGAGTGGGTGGAGTAATGTTTGAGAGAACATATTAATTACCTTTTAGTAGTTACAAATAGAAAGCTTTATAAATGGAAATTTACTTTTTGTAATATATGAAATGGTATAATAAAATATTAGGGGCTGGAGCGTTAGCATTAGCTAGTTTAACCTTTTCCCCAAAGAAAGCTGAAGCATGCTCAAGTGCAATACCTATAGGTAGGGGGGCCACAAATGTAGCTGTAGCAGATGGTGCAAGTGCTGTTTATTGGAATCCTGCTGGTTTAATTCAATTAGAGGGACCAGAATTGGATATGACTGTAGGTCCAGACAAATATATAGCATTTTTATGTTATGGTCAGCCTTTAGATGATAAAAGTGCTGTTGGACTTAATTTTTCTTACAGAGAAGATGAACATTCTGAACTTATAGTGGGAGATTCGAGAGAATACATGGCACAATGGTTATGGTTAAAATTAGGTTACTCTAGAAAATTAACTGACAAATTATCTATCGGAGCAAATTTATCTATTAAACAAATGTTTAGTGATACTAAGACAGCACCCCAACACAATGGAGGAAAACCTTATTTTAATATGGATTTTGGGGTTTTATACAAACCAAATGAAAAGTTCAGAGCTGGCTTATTATTACAAGGCTATGGAGTTCCTCATCTAATTAACGTAAGACCTGGAGTTTCTTTTAAATTAGATGACAAAACTTTGTTAATAGTAGAGGGTTATGATATTACTAATGGTGGTGCTGTTAGCACTAGACATACTCGTTTAGGTTTAGAAAAAAGAATTAATGATAGATGGAGTGTAAGGGGTGGTATAATGGTTGGTAAAGGAGATCAAAAATGGATAAAAAGTGGAAATACAAGATTTTCTGGTAATTTGGGTGCTAGTTATAGAAAAGGAGATTTAGAAATAAGTGTAGCAGGTGCTTATAATGTTCCTTATTTTATGTTAAGTTTAAATAAAAAGTTTTAATAAGATTATAATTAATATAAAAATATGAAAACTTGGTTGAAAGGTGGATTGATTGGTGTTGGGATTTATGTATTAATGTTTGTAATAGCTCTTTTATTTTGTAGTTCAGGAATAGGTTCTACAAAAGCAAGTGGTCTTTTTTGTGTTTTTCTTCTTTTTGCTGCTTCTAGAAATCCCTTCTTAATAATTCGTATGGTAGTAATCTATTTCTTTATTGGAGCATTAATTGGTTGGATTATTGGAAAAATCAAATCTAAATAATCAAATATGGAGATTATAGGTCTTCTATTTATATTTTAAATGATATTTTCCCTTATTTTTAAGTTTATGATAGAAGTTTTGAGAAGTTAAGAGAAGATAGAAGCTAAACTTTGGAATCTTTCTCTTAAATAACCAATATCTTTACCCTCTAAGAAGAATTCTTTTTCTCTGTAAGTTCTTGAATTAAAACTTATAGCATGACTGTTTGGATTTTGTTCCCAATATAATCTTACATTATTTTCCATAAGTTGTCTTACTAATGGCTTACTTTTTGGTCTAAATGTTTTTTTAGTTAAAACATCTTTAAAAGCTCTTAATAATAATTGAAAATCTGCATCTCTAGATAAAACTCCTGTACTACCTGAACCACAGAATGAGAAATATAAAGCTAATGCAATATTTGCTTCATCTGTTCTGTTGTTTGGGTTTTTGACGTTTCTTTTAATGTGGAAGGTATCTTCTAAATAACATAAAATTTCTCTAATTTGTTGGTATGGTTTGAAGTGGCTTAAATCTATTTTGTGTCTCCCTAATCTACTCATTAATGATTTTAGTGCTTCTCTCTTTGTAGTTACATTTAAACTTACCTCTTTTGTGCTTGAATAGTTTTTAAGTTTTTTTCCCATCATTTTTTTAACAGTTGTTGAACCTTTTTTTATACCTCTCCTTAACCCTCTTAATTCATCTAATGTTTCTGTTGTTACATATATGTGCTTTGATGAATCTAAAACCTCAATCCATTTTTTAATCCATTCAATTTCATCACTGATATGAATCCTATCTGGTGATATAGATGATGTATCTAGAATAAGCCTTGATTCTCTTTGTACTATTTCATCTAAATCAAATTTATACATAACTTTTTAGAAGATAAAATATTACTTTAAAAACCTTTTCATATAAGTCTGGTTATAATAATTATTAAAGAGTAGGAGATAACCCCTAAAATAAACATATTAACATTTCCTTCTTTGCCTCTCGGTGTCAAATCTTTAACTATAATATACATTAGTGATCCTGTGATTAGGGATAGTAGTGAGTAGTGTACAATTGCTGGTATCATTGCTAGTAGGGCTATAGTTATACCCATTATAGCTGATAATGATAAAAGTATTTTTGTTAGACTTTTTTCCTTTAATTTTTTGTGTATTTCTGTTAATGCTACAGAACTTATAGCTGTGTGGAACCAAACTGGTATGAAGAATAATGTTCCTTCCCTTAAACTTTGTTTTAATAATGTTACTAAGACTATACCTATAACAAAATGATAGAAGAAGAAAGTTATGTGGTGCACTGCTTTTACTTCCTCTTTTATTTTCTTTCTATCAACATGCTTGTAGATATATTTCTCTGAGATGTGGATTGATACAAAACCTATGAATAGTATTAGATAGGTGTATTGTTTGAGAATTAGTGAGCCTTGGTATACTTCTGGTAGTAGTAATAAGAATAGATATGCTGAGGATAGTCCTGCTGCAAATGAAATTAGGTTTATTCTTGATTTTTGAAGTATTTTTAGTATTCTTATGTTGAAGTATTG